>NZ_MDCO01000006.1:0-300000 GCF_001746205.1 Brachyspira hampsonii | reverse complement strand
TTCCTCCAAATGGCCATGGTATTACTGTATTAATGACTTTAAATATATTATCAAATTTTGATTTTAATAATTTAAGCGAATTAGAAAAAGTACATTATCAAATAGAGGCTTTGAAATTAGCTTTTACGGATACTAAAAAATATGTAGCCGATATTAATTATATGCAAACTTCTATAGAGGAAATGCTTTCAAAAGAGTACGCCAAAAAAAGAGCTTCACTTATAAATAAAAATAAATCATTAGAACCTATAAACTATATATTCTCATCAGGGGACACTGTATATTTAGCAGCTTCTGACAGTTACGGCAATATGGTTTCATACATACAAAGTAATTATACAGCTTTCGGTTCAGGAATAGTGATTCCAGAAACAGGTATAGCTTTGCAAAATAGGGGAGCTAACTTTTCATTAGATCCTAATTCTGATAATTTTATAGCAGCACATAAAAAGCCTTATCACACTATAATACCAGCCTTTATATGCAAAGATTCAAAACCTTATGGAGCATTAGGTGTAATGGGGGCTTTTATGCAGCCTCAGGGGCATGTTCAGGTTATAAGTAATTTAATAGATTATGATTTAAATCCGCAGTCAGCATTAGATAAACCTAGATGGCAATGGGTGGGGGATAAAAATATAGAGTTAGAATATAATTTTGATAATAATATCTATAAAGAACTTTCATCACTTGGACATAATATAAAAAAGAAAGATTATCTTACATACTTCGGTTATTTCGGACGCGGACAGATTATATTAAAAAATGATAATGATGTTTATTTTGCAGGCTGTGATGGCAGGACGGATTCAGCTATAGGTGTTTGCTAGATAATTAAAAAAATAACAAGCCTTTAAATAAATTAAAGACTTGCTAAATATTTTATATTTTAGAGACATTATTTCTTGTCTGGAAAAATTACACCTTTTTTTAGTATAATATTTGCATATATTTCAAGTTCGCTTGTGGCAACAATAGCATAGACATTTTTGCATCTGTCATAATATGCAAATCTTTCCAAATATTCATAATTTACTTTTTGATGCTTTGCTATTATATCTTTGTATTTAGCCCATACATCAGGTTCTCTGCCAAAATCAGCATTAGGCTGCATTAATACGACGGGGCTTTCTACAAAAGTATCCAAAGGAAATAAAGGCATAATAGCTTTTAAAACAGTAGGTATATCTATTCCGTCAAGTCTTATAATTTTTTTTACATTATAATCATGAGAAGGAAAATTACCGTCAGCAAATAAAATTTCACTGCCATGTCCCATTTCACATAATACTTTTAATAGCTCTGGTGAAACAACAGGATCTATTCCTTTTAACATATTCCAATTCCTTAAAATTATTTTTTTACAAAAGCCCCATTTAATATTTTAATACTAAATGGGACTTAAGAAAAATTATTATTACCTAGTTACTTTTCCAAATAAAGGTCCGAAATGTTTGCATGCTCTAAAGTCAGCACCTTCAGCATCTTTTGTACCAAATGCTTTCCATGCTTTAGGTCTGAATATTCTATCTTCACTTACATTATGCATGCTTACAGGTATACGAAGCATAGAAGCCAAAGTGATTAAATCAGCACCTATATGACCATAGGCAGCAGCACAGTGATTAGCACCCCAATCATTCATAACAGAATAAACATCTTTGAAAGAATCTTTTCCTGTAAGTATAGGAGCAAACCAAGTAGTAGGCCAAGTAGAGTCAGTTCTTTTGTTAATAGGATCAAATATACTGTTATCAATATTAACAGCATAACCTTCAGCTATTTGAAGTACAGGTCCGAAGCCTTTAACTAAATTAAGTCTTATTATAGTCATTGGCATTTCACCTTTAGTCAGGAAAGTAGAAGAGAATCCGCCTCCTCTGAAGTATTCTCTGTTAGCAGGTGAGAATTGAGTTGCATCAAGACATTTTTTAGCTTCTTCTTCAGTAATATTCCAATATTCTTTTAAAGCAGGGTTTCCATTAACTTTTTGCTCGCCTGTCCAATCTAAAGAAGCAGCACCAGAGTTGATTAAGTGAATGATACCATCTTTAGCTTTTCCTGTAAGTTCTTTTCCTGTAACTCTTTTAACAGCTTCAGGACTCCAATAAGTTCTAACATCAGCGAATAATTGAGATCTGCTTGTTAAAAGGTGAGCAAATAACATAGAAAGACCATTCAAAGAGTCATTTTCAGTAGCAACAACATAAGGTTCTCTTATACCATTCCAGTCAAAAGATGAATTAAGAATAGCTTCAGCAAAGTCCCCATTAGGCATAAAGTCAGTCCAATGTCTTTGTCCTTGGAAACCGCCTGCTATTGCATTATGACCTTGAGCTTCTTCTATATATCCCATTTCAGCCAATTTAGGATTTCCTACCATCAAATCACGCATAATCATAGCCATTTTAATTGAAGTAGCCCATTCTTTTTCTTTTTGTTCATCAGTGGCTTTTACTTTATTGTTGTCAGAGCCAAATTTACATTGTTTAGCCCATTCCCATGCTTTTTTGAACTCTTCTTTATCATATATTTCTAGTTCTAATCTTCTTTTGATTTCGCTCATATCTACGAATTCAGTTCTCATTCCTAAATAGTCAAGTAAGAATTCAGCATCAACCATAGAACCCATAATACCCATAGCAACATAGCCCATACTTACATAAGATTGATCTTTCATAGTAGCAACGGCAAGACCAGCTCTTACAAATCTAAGTATTTTTTCTCTAACATCTTCAGGAACATTTTCATCTCCTGCATCCTGAACATCTTTACCATAGATGGAGAAAACTGGCAAACCTAATTGAGTATGTCCAGCATCAGCAGCAGCCAAATAAACAGCACCAGGTCTTTCAGTGCCATTAAATCCCCATATTGCTTTAGGTATAGCTGGAGTCATATCGATAGTTTCAGAACCATAACACCAGCAAGGTGTAACAGTAAGAGTTAGTTTAACATTATTTTCATCAAATTTTTTCTGACATCTTGCAGCTTCAGCAACACCTCCGATAGTAGTGTCAGAGATTACACATTCAACTTTTTCTCCGCTAGGATGTTTAATGTTTTCTTCTATAAGTTTTGCAGCTATTTTAGCCATGTTCATAGTGGTATCTTCAAGAGATTCTCTAACTCCGTTTCTTCTCCCGTCTATGACAGGTCTAATACCAACTTTTGGTAAATTATTTTGCATTCTAAACATAATTGTTATAATTCCTCCGTAATTTTATTCGTATAATAATTTAGCTATTTCAGGATCGTCTATATTAGTTTTATCATACCATTTAGCACCAGTATCTATGTTAGCAACAGGTTCTCCTTTAGAAGCTTTAACTGCTAAAGTAACAGCTTGGAAACCAATGCTGTAAGGGTCTTGAGTAACAGAACCTTGTATTATTCCATTTCTTATAGCATCTAACTGAGGTTTTCCAGAGTCAAATCCCATAACAACTAAATCTCCGCCGTCTTGAGCATCTCCAACTATAGTGTTAGCAGCACCTGCTTCAGCACTTTTATATACTACTAAGAAACCTCTTGCCATAGCTTCATTAGATAAATATATTCCTAAAACACTTTTACCTCTTAAAGCATTAACTTCATTAGCTATATCAGCTTCATTTTGAGTAGTAGGAACTATAACTTGCAAAGTGTATTTTCCTGCAGTAGCAGCATCTCCGTCAGCTAATTCAGTAAATCTTTTTACAAAACCTTCAGCTCTTCCTATACCAGTATCAGAATTATCTAATTGAAGAACAGCTATTTTAGCTTTGTTTTGAGCAGTAAAAGTAGCTATTCTTTCTTTTAAAGCTTCAAACATTTTATCTGCAACTATAGCAGCAGCAGCTCTGTTATCAGTAGAAGCAGTAGCAAGTACAGCACCTTGAGCTTGGTCTGGTAATATACCAGAGTCAAAACCTATTAGAGGTATATTTTTTTCTTTTATTCTTTTAACTTGTTCAGTGAAATCTCCTGTTACAGCAGCAAAAGCTATAGCATCGGGGTTTTTATTTATTTCACTATCCAACAAGTCCTGCTGTATTTTTGAGTCAGATTCTGTTTCAGGACCAACAAAACTTATTTTTACACCGTTTTGTTTAGCAGCAGCTTCTGCACCGTCTCTAACAGTTACCCAAAACTTGTGCTGGAATCCTTTGGAAATAACAGCTATATAAGGTTCTTTGTTGCCGCAGCTTGCCAATATAACTGTTAATCCTATTAAAGTAGTAGCTAGTAATAAAATTTTTTTCATCTTATTCTCCTTTATTTGTTTTATTTTAATTTTTTCTTTTCTTCTATTAAGCTATTAATTTTAGATTGTACTTCTGATATCTCTTTTGAATAATCTTTAGCATTGTCAGATATCATATAATCTATTTTTATTCTGAAAGATTCTATTTCTTCTTCTAACTGTTCCATTCTCTCTTTTTTTACATCTACTTTTTTAACTTTATTAGACATTTTTATTCTATAAACATCTATAAGTACTGCTATAATAACTACTATACCTATAGTAAAGTATTGGAAGAATTGTTCTACACCTACAGAAGGAAGTCCTACTTTTAGTACAGACATTATATATACACCTATTATTGTACCTATTATAGAGCCAACACCTCCGGAAAGGGATGTACCGCCTATAACTACAGCAGCAATTGCATCAAATTCATAACCTTGTCCAGCTCCGGGACTTATGCTTGAATAACTAGCAGCAAAAGTTAAACCTCCTATACCGCAGAAGAATCCTGCTATTGTGTATGCTATTATTTTCCATTTGTTAGTTTTTATACCTGAAAGTCTTGCGGCCTCTTCATTGCTTCCTAAAGCAAATATATATCTTCCGATTATAGTTTTAGTTAATACAATTACAGATATAATAGTAAATATTGCAAGCATTATAAAGCCGGATGGGAAATTAGATTCTGTTGCATTAAATAATACTCTGAACCAGCCGTACTGAGGATCTGTTATAGTAGGGTAGTATATAGTTTGAGATTTTGAAACTATACCTGATAAACCTTTAGTAACCATAAGCATACCTAAAGTGGCAATAAATGGAGGTAAATTAAAATATGAAATTAAAAAACCATTTATAAATCCGCCTAAAGTTGCAACAGCTATAACTATAATAAGAACTGCCCACATAGGAGTTTGAAAATTGGTTATCATCACACCGCCTACCATAGCAGCAAATAATGAAAGCGATCCTATAGATAAATCAATACCGCCTGTAATTATAACAAATGTTACTCCTATAGCTAAGAAACCTATAAAATATGAATTCCTTAATATCAAAGAAAATGTATCGAAAGTGAAGAAATTTCTTCCCGCTATAACAAAAAATACATACAAAATAAGAAGAGCAACAACTGTTAAAAATTTCTGCAGTCCATTCTTTTTCAAATAAATTAATATATCTCTTGTTCTCCTTCTCATTTTAGCTTTGAAGCATAATTTTCCAGTAAAAGTATTGTTTTCGATATTGTACATATAATTCTCTCCATTTTATTTTTTATTATAGTTTTATATCTATCTCATAGTTGCATATTTCATAATATCATCTTGAGTAGTTCCTTTTATATCTAATTCCCCTGTTTTTTTACCTTCAGACATAACAAGTATTCGGTCGCTCATTCTAAGTATCTCAACCAAATCAGATGAGATCATTATTATAGATTTACCCATAGATACTAATTGTTCCATAAGATTGTATATTTCACTTCTAGCACCTACATCTATTCCTCTTGTAGGCTCATCAAATATTAATACTTTGCATTCTTTTATAAGCCAATTAGCTATTACAACTTTCTGCTGATTACCGCCGGATAGGTTTTTAACTAATTGATTAATAGAAGGTGTTTTTATATTTAATGATTTTACTTCCTTCTCTGAAATATCTCTTACTTTTGAATTCTGAACCATAAGCATATTTGAAAACTTATCATAATTGCCCATCATCATATTTTCAAATACAGGAAGACCTAATGCCAAGCCGTATCTTTTTCTATCTTCAGAAAGATAACCTATACCGCTTTTTATAGCATCTACAGGGGATTTTACTGATATTTCATTTCCTTCAACAAATATTTTTCCGCTTTCAAATTTATCAGCTCCAAAAATAGCTCTTGCAGTTTCTGTTCTTCCTGCCCCCATAAGTCCCGCAAATCCTAATATTTCACCTTCTTTTAAAGAAAAACTTACATCTTTAACTACACCCGGAACAACTAAATTTTCTACTCTCAATATCTCTTTAGCATCTTTTGGTACTTTACTTTCAGTTTTTGGTGTTTCATATATAACGCGGCCTACCATTAGATTCACTATTTCATCTTTATTTGTTTCTTTAGTAATTTTTGTGTCTATATATTCTCCATCTCTTATAACTGTTATTCTGTCAGATAATATGAATAATTCATCTAATCTATGAGAAATATATACTATTGATACGCCTGTTATTTGAAGGTCTTTAATGATTCTAAAAAGTTCTTTTGTTTCTGATTCTGTTAATGCTGCTGTAGGTTCATCTAGTATTAATATTTTAGAATTATGAGTTAATGCTTTTGCTATTTCTACTAATTGCTGCTTTCCTACAGTAAGAGAGCCTATTTTAGCAGAAGGATTAATATCTACATTCATGCCCTCAAATATTTTCTTTGCTCTTTTTATCATTAATTTATCATCTATAAGACCGAATTTATTTAATGGTTCATGTCCTATGAATATATTTTGTGCTACAGTTAAATGATTCATTAAATTTAATTCCTGATGCACTATAGATATACCTTTTTCCTCTGCTTCTTTAGGACCTGATACTTCTAATGGTTCTCCGAAATATTCTATACTGCCTGCATCTTTTTTATATATGCCAGATAGAATTTTCATAAGTGTAGATTTGCCGGCTCCATTTTCTCCTATCAAAGCTAATATTTCACCTTGAATTAAAGAGAAATTGAAATTTTTCAAAGCATAAACACCTTTGAATCTTTTTTCAATACCTGTCATTTTTAAAATTACATTATCACTCATAAGAATAAATTAATCCTTAAGTTTTAAATTTTTATTTATATATATATTTTAGTAAAAAAAATTGCTATAATCAATATAGTATTGTTTTTTTTGAATAAAAAATGAAATAATTTTCATTTTTTTATCTTTTTTATATTTTTGTTTTATTTTTTTATTAAAAAATATTTTTTTTATTGAATATGAAATAAAAATGTATTATATTATAAATATATATATTTTTTTATTATGGCGGGGCATTATGAGTAATAAAGTTTATTCTATAGCTTGCGACTTTGGTTCATCCGGCGGTAAAATATTCTTATCTAAATTTGAAAATGATAAAATGACATTGGAAGAAGTTCATAGATTTTCTTTGACTCCTATAAAGATTAATAATTATTATTATACAGATTTTATATATATGTATAATGAGTTATTAAAAGGCATTAAAAAAGTTATAGATATGGGAGTGCAGCCTTCATCTTTGGGTATAAATTCTTGGGGTGTTGATTATGGTTATATAGATAAAAATGGAGAATTACTATCCAATCCTATAAATTACAGAGATACTAGAACTATAGATACTATAAAAAAATTGGAAAAAATAGGTCTGGGTGCTAGAGAATTATTTAATATAACCGGTATATCATGCATGCCTTTTAACAGTATAATGCAAATATATGAAGATATACAGGGCAGGGCTGATATTGTAAATAATGCTTCAAAGTTATTATTTACTCCTGATTTATTCGGATATTTTTTAACAGGAAATATTTCTTCTGAATATACTATATCTTCAACTTCTCAATTAATAGATGTAAAGAAAAAAATATGGTCTGATGAAATTTTAGAAAAAATTAATTTTGATATTAATAAGCTCCCTAATTTAGTTGAAGCTGGTACGAAAAAGGGTTTATTAAAACAGGAGATAGCAGATTATCTGGGATGCAAACCTTTCGACATTATAGCAGCTGCATCTCATGATACTGCTTCTGCTGTTTTATCTGCACCTATTTTTGATGATAATACGGCATACTTATCATCAGGTTCATGGTCTTTGCTTGGTGTCGAATTAAAAGAAGCAATATTAACAGATGAGGCTTTTGAAAATAATTTTACTAATGAAATGGGATATAATAATACTATAAGATTCTTAGAAAATATTAACGGACTTTGGACTATACAGCTTCTTCAGAAGAAATATCAAATCTCATTTAATGATATGGAAAAGCTTGCAAGAGATAATATTAAAGATGAACATAGAATAGATATCAATGATAATAGATTCTATAATCCTAAGGATATAGAAGATGAAATATTGAATTACTATAAAGATACAAATCAGACTAATGTTCCAAAAGATTCAAGAGGTATTATAATAGCTTCTGTATATAATTCTTTAGCAGAAAGTTATGCTAAATATATTAATAGTCTGAAAAAACTTTTGAATAAAGATATTAAGAAGTTATGTATTGTAGGTGGAGGAACTAGAGATAAATTAATATGCGAACTTACTAAAGAAAAAACTAATTTAACTGTTTCAATAGGGCCTATAGAATGTACTGCTACAGGAAATATATTAGCACAATTTAAATCTTTAGGTATTGTCAAAAATGTTGAAGATATGAGAAAATTAGTTATAAATAGTTTTGAAATAAATGAAATATAATATAGTATTATAATTATTATTTATTTTTAAGGAGAAAAGATGTCTAAAAATAACAGAAAAGATTTAGCTAAAAGTATAATAGATGCTTGTTTAAGTATGAGAAAAGACGGTGTTAATCAGGGAACTGCTGGTAATATTAGTCTTAGATATGAAAATGGTATGCTTATTACACCTTCTGGCATGCCTTATGAGATTATGACTCCTGAGGATATTGTTTTTGTTGATGAAAATGGAAATCCTGAAAAAGATAAAATTCCTTCAAGCGAATGGAGATTTCATTTATCAATACTTAAAGATAATCCTAATTTTAATGCGGTAATACACAATCATGCTGTTTATTCTTCAATGGTTTCTATATTAAATGTAGATTATATACCTGCTATTCACTATATGGTAGGTGTTGCTGGAGGAAATAAAATTCCTTGTGCTAAATATGCTACTTATGGTACTCAGGAGCTATGTGATAATATATCTGAAGCTATGAAAGGTTATAAGGCTTGCATATTAAAAAATCATGGACTTCTTGCAGCTGATGAAACTTTACCTAAAGCGTATCATGTTATGATGGAAGTTGAAAATTTAGCAAGATTGTATATGGGTGTAATAGGAATAGGTAATTATTCAGTTTTATCTGATGCTGAAATGGAAATAGTTTTAGAGAAATTCAAGAATTACGGATTGAATGTTAAACATAAGACTAAAACTAAAGCAAAATCAAAAACTAAAAAATAAATCTTCTTAAGCTACAGAAGATTTAGTAAAATAAAAATATAATAGGAGTAATTTTTATGGCTAGATATATTTTAAATGAAACAAGTTATTTTGGTATTGGTATAAGAAGCGAGCTTGCTGCTGAAATTAAGGCAAGAGGATTTAAGAAAGCATTATTAGTTAGTGATAAAGTTTTGGATTCTTGCGGAGTTCTTAAAAAAGTAAAAGATGTTTTAGATGGAGTTGGTATAGCTTATGATACATTTTTAGATATTAAGCAAAATCCTACTATTAAAAATTGTAAGGACGGATTAGCAAAATATAATGAATCCGGAGCTGATTTTTTGATTGCTGTTGGAGGCGGTTCTGTAATGGATGTTGCTAAAGCTATAGGTATTACAAAAAATAACCCTGATTTTGCTGATGTTAAATCTCTTGAAGGTGTGGCTGCTACAAAAAATAAAAGTGTACCTATTATGGCACTTCCTACTACTTGCGGTACTGCTGCTGAAGTTACTATTAACTATGTAATCATTAATGAAGAAGAAAATAGAAAAATGGTTTGCGTTGATCCTAAAGATATACCTATAGCTGCTTTTGTAGATGCTGAACTTATGGCTTCTATGCCTAATAGCCTTGTTGCTGCTACAGGTATGGATGCTTTAACTCATGCTATAGAAGGATATATTACTAAAGCAGCCCATACTATTTCGGATATGTTTGAATATAAAGCTATGCAGCTTATATCTAAACATTTAAGAGGGGCTGTTAAGGATAAAAACATGACTGATATGGACGGAATGAGTATTGCTCAGTATGTTGCTGGTATGGGTTTCAGTAATGTTGGTCTTGGTATTGTTCACTCTATGGCTCATCCTCTTGGAGCTATATTTGATATACCGCACGGTGTTGCTAATGCTGTACTTCTTCCAATAGTTATGGAATTTAATATGCCTGTTTGTATAGATAAGTATGTTGATATAGCTGTTGCAATGGGCGAAAAAGTTGATGGATTAAGCAAAGAAGAAGCTGCTAAATTAGCTGTTGAGGCTGTTAGAAAACTTTCTAAAGATGTTAATATTCCTGCTAATTTAAGAGAATTAAAAATTAAAGAAGAGGATTTACCTAGACTAGCAAAAGATGCTTTGGCTGATGTATGTACAGGAGGAAATCCTAGAGATGTAACATTAGATGACATACTTGCTTTATATAAGAAAGCTTATTAATAATCATTAATTAATTATTCTTAAACTTTATTAAAAGGCTGTCTGTTATTTTATTCAGACAGCCTATTTTTGATAATTTGAACAAACTTAAAAATCAGACATTAGTTTTTCGTATTTTAATTTATCTTTATAAAGTTCCAAATATATTTGATACTTTTTATCAAAATATTCTTTCATAGTTTTATCAGTTTCTATGCATTCTCCCTTTTTAGACATTTTTGCTAATGCATCTTCATAATTTTTATATTCTCCTGAAGCTATAGAAGCCAGAATCGCACTTCCGAATACAACAGATTCTTCATGTCCTGCTGTATATATTGTACATTGACATATATCTGCAAGCTCTCTCATAAATAATGGATTTTTAGCAGCACCTCCGCATACTATTATAGTATTTATAGTATAACCATTATTTTTTGAAGTTTCTATAATATTTCTTGTACCAAAGCATATACTATCTATAGTTGCCCAATATAATTTAGCCATAGATGTAATATCTTCTGACATATCCAAACCTATTTCTACTCCTCTTTCTTTTGGATCTGCTATAGGGGATCTGTTTCCGTAATGATAATCTAGTATATGAATATCTTTTATATAGAATTTATTAATATTTTTTAATTTATCAACTTCTTCATTTAGAATTTGATATATATCTTTAAATGTTTTTCCTTCTTTTATGAGATTATTAAAATAAGGATGCTTTTTTATATTATAATCTATTAAACTTCCATAAGCACTTTGACCGCCTTCATTTAGCCACATGCCTGATACCATAGCATTATAATAAGGTCCCCAAACACCATTAACAAATATTGGTTCTTTACTATTCATCATATGACATGCAGAAGTGCCGGCTACTATTACAAGAGTATTTTCTGCTTTTCCTATCAATGAACCAAGTCCGCCTGCATGGGCATCTATCATACCAACAGCAACCTTAACATTTGAAGATAAACCTAATTCTTTGCTGCTTTCTTCTGTGAGATTTTCAGCAAATACGCCGGGTTCTTTGATAATATTTCCTATTTTATTTTCTTCTATAAGATCATATAAATCTAAGCTTTTAAAAAAAGCTTCATCCCATTTATTTTCATGAGCCAAATATGTCCATTTACATGCGGTAGTACAAGAACTTCTTATATTACTTCCGCAGGCTTTATATTGAAGGAAATCTGCCAAATCAAAAAATTGATTAATTCTTTTATAATTTTCAGGTAAATTTCTTTTAAGCCATAGAATTTTAGGTATTTCCATTTCAAGGCTTATTTTCCCTCCTACATATTTTAACACATCGAAATTTTGTGAATTAATCTCATCAGCTTCTTTTACAGCCCTATGATCCATCCACATTATTATATTCCAATCATCTTCGCAATCTTTATTGACGCTTACAGGTTTATTATCTTTATCCAAAGCTACAAGCGAACAAGTTGCATCAAATCCTATAGCTATAACATCATCAGAATTGATTTTAGATTTAGATATAACTTTTTTTACTGACTGACATACGCTGTTCCATATATCATTAGAAGATTGTTCAACGAAATTTTCATCTATTTTTCTTAATTTTATAGGTGTGCTTTCAAATCCAAAGCTATTTCCATCTAATGAGAAAATGCCTGCTCTTGAACTGCCTGAACCTACATCTATACCTATTATATATTTCATAGTTTACTCCTATTTTTTTTCACTTCCTTTTAGATGGAATTCAGCAGAATAATTAAAGATTTGTTTTTGAATATCAAATGTTTTCTGAGCTAATAACATAGATGTAGCATTACTTCCTATATCAAATGCCGGAAATACTACTTCAGATATATTATTATTTTCATAAGATGAATACAAATTTACAAGTTTATCAAAAGTGATTATAGATACATCATCTGGTATTGATAATTTTAATTCATTTAAAGCTTTTAATATACCTATTGCTAGTATTTGATTAGCAGCCAAAATAGAGTCGAATTCAATTTTTTCTTTCACTAGTTTTTTTATAATATCGTATCCGCTTTCACTATCATTAAAATCTCCGTAATATACTCTATTTATGCCGTTATCCAATTTATGATTTTTTATGCTTTCCAAAAATCCATCTTTTCTTTCTTGAGCATTACTGAGATTTAAACTTCCTGTTATGATTATTGGATTTTTTGCTCCGCCTTCTATTAATAAATCTGTAGATTTTTTTGCAGCGTTAAAATTGTCTGATAAATTCTTTATATATATATTATCAAATGGTAAATTTCTATCTACTAATGATACTAGATTTGTGTTCTTATCATACGGCAATTTATCTCTTTTATTTGATGCAGGAATCCATATTACTCCTATATCCCTATTATTTTTTATTCTAGAAAAAATTTTTTCTTCTTCTGCTATGGATTCATTAGTAATGTATATTCCAAATGGTATATCATTTTTTTGAACTACAGATATTATACCATTAAATAAATCTAAATAAAATGTATTACTTAAATCAGGTATTATTAATATTATTCTTTTTATACATTTTGTATTAAAATATTTATCAATATCATTGTTTTTTAAAACATCATTAATTTTATTTCTAGTAGATTCTTTTACTGAATTTGGATCTTTAAGCATTCTTGAGATAGTTGCCGGCGATATCCCGCTTATTCTTGATAATTCTCTTATTTTCAATTTTATATTTCCTTAAATATTTTTTAATATAAATGTTAAAAATATATTACAATTATGTAAAAAAATCAATATTTTTTTTAATTTTATTAAAATTATAATAAAATTCATAAAGTATATCATTTTATTAATTTTTTATTAAAATCATATAATAAAAATTTATCAAATAAAATTAGCTTATGCTTTAATTTCATTCTCTTCAGAATAAAATGAAAAAATAAAATTATATTTTATATAGAAAATTTACACAATATATATTATACTACGAGTACAGCTAAAAATTATGTAAACTTATTAAGGAGAATATATGAAGAAATATAAACCTGAAACAAAACAAGAATTAGAAAAATTAGTATATACTGACGGAATAAAACTCTATGATGTAGATACAAGTCTTATTACGGATATGAGCGAACTTTTTTATAAAAGCAGCAGAAAAGATTTTGAAGGAATAGAAGATTGGGATGTTTCTAATGTTGAAGATATGTCATATATGTTTGCATATATGAGTTATGATAGTTTTGAAAGCCGTTCTAAAGCTAAGTTTAATCGTAATCTTAATAATTGGAATGTATCCAAAGTTAAGCATATGAGTTTCATGTTTTATTATTGTAATGATTTTAATCAGCCTTTAGACAAATGGGACGTTTCTAATGTTGAGGATATGTTTAGAATGTTTGATAATTGTAAAAAATTCAATCAGCCTTTAAATAGTTGGAATGTATCCAATGTAACAAATATGAGCGGTATGTTTCAGGTGGCGGAAAGTTTTAATCAGCCTTTAGATAAATGGGACGTTTCTAATGTTACAACTATGAGAGCTATGTTTAATTATGCTAAAGCGTTTAATCAAGATATAAGCAATTGGAATGTTAGTAAAGTTGAAGATATGGGTTATATGTTTAGTATATGTGTTAATTTTAATCAGCCTCTTAATGATTGGGACGTATCTAAAGTAAAAACTATGGAGGGTATGTTTAGAAGTGCTTTTAAATTCAATCAGCCTTTAGATAAATGGGATACTTCAAAGGTTGAAAATATGAATGAGATGTTTAGTCAATGTGACAGCTTTAATCAGCCTTTAAATAGCTGGAATGTATCCAATGTAAAAACTATGGAATCTATGTTTCGCAGTACTGAAGCTTTTAATCAGCCTCTTGATAAATGGGATACAAAAAAATTAAAAACGATATTTGGAATATTTGATTTTGCTAAAGGTTATAATTGTTTTGATTCATTAGCAAATTGGGATTTAAATAAAGTATCAGAAATGAGTAATTTATGCTTTGGAAAGTATGAAGAACTGCCTTTAAAAATTAAAGCGTATCTTCAGGCTTTTTATGGTTCTTATAAAGATTATTTAACTATTACAAAAGAGAATGTAAAAGAAGTATATGATTTAATATCAAAAGACACAAATAAAAAAATTTTGTCATTAAAGAAGAGATTAGAAAGCGAGTTTAGCGAAGAGCTTTCATCTGTTACAGATAATTATAATTTCAAAACTATAGAAGAAGCAGAAAAGTATGTGGAAAACAATTATAATAAAAAAGATGATAAAAAGGTGAGCTTTATAAATGATTATAAGGTTTTAATAAAAGATAAATCAAGAGAAGTTGAAAATAAAGTTTTAAAATATATATATTTAGAATATTTGCTTCTTAAAAGAGATGTTAAAAGATTAATGCAGGTTGACAATATCGTTAATTTACTTGATAAAGAATCTTTTGTAAATTTTGCTAAAAATATCTATGATGAAACTAATAAAGAAACAGCTGCTTTTATATATGCTATATACGGAGGAGATGAGGCCATAAAAAATATATATAAAAAAGAACATGACACAAAACTTTCACTTTTAATAATTAAATTAAATATGCAAAGTAAATATGCACTTAGATTATTATATGAAATATATTCAAATACAAAAAAATCTGAAGTTCGTTATGAGGCTTATAATTTAATTGAAGAAGTGATGAAAAAAATGGATATTAGCTATAATGAGTTCCAATTAAGATATTCATCTGATTTCGGATTTAATTCTAAAGGTGAAAAAGAGTTGAATAAAAATTATAAATTAATTTTGAATAGTGATTATTCTTTGAGTATTTTTGATATGAAAAATAATAAAGAATTAAAAAAGATTCCCCAAAACTTTGATGAGGATTTAAAAGAAGAAGTAACAAAATTAAGAAAAGAAATTCCTTCTTTTATGAAAGATACTTCTTATGCTTTAGCTATTTTATTAGCAAGCGGAGAGAAATACAGTTATGATGTATTCAAAGAGATTTTTATTAATAATGCTATGATGAATAGATTTGCTTCATCTTTAATATGGAATTTATATGACAAAGATTCTAATTTTATAACTACTTTCAGATATTCAGGCGACGGGAGTTATTCAAACTTTGAAGATGAAGAATTAAAAATTGATGATAATAGTTTTATAGGTTTGGCAAGCCCTGTAATATTCATCATTATATTAATATCTACAATTATAATAATTAAAAATTTTTTTTCAAAAAAAAAAAACAAGCCACAGAAAAACATACAAAAGATGATGAAAGAATTGCAGAAGAATATAGAAGAAAATGAAAATGATTTGGACTCTATTTATCAATTAGCTACGCTTGAAGAAAAATACGGCGACTTTAATAATGCATTAGATAAATATGAAAAACTTATAAAAGAGAGATATTTTGCAGATAATGATATTAATGAAATTGAAATATACAAAAAATTAGAGCCGGCATATTCTCAATTAGGAGATAAAGAAAAAAGTTTTAAATATTCTCTTTTAATCGAAAAAGCTGAACCTAATAATATTTATTATGCTATGAAATTAGGTACTATGCTCGGAAAAGAAGGTAAATATAAACTTGCCTGCGAATACTTTAATAAAGTGATAGTATCAAAAGAAAATATAGATATAGAAGAGGCAAAAACAGCTGCATTATCGTTTTTTATGATTAAAGATTATAGAAAGTCTATAATATTTTTGGAAGAATTATACAAAAAAATATTCAATGATAAAGAAATAGATGCATCAGAAATTGATAATCTTGAAATATTAATGATATCTATGTACATATCGGCTGATGAGCTTAATAGAGCAATTGCATTCATAGAACAAATATTATCAAATAAAAATATAAGCGAAGAGCATAAACTATATATTAATAAGATGTATATGTACACATTGTATAAATTATCTGATAATGAAAGATTTAGAGAAATGTATAATAATATAATTAGTTTATATAATTTAGAAGAGGCAGATTATAAATATGCGGGGCTTATATTTGATTTTGCATTTTATTCATATTTCTTGAAAGATATAAATGCTTCTATAAGATTCTTCACAAAATTGAATTCTTTTCATAAATTGGAATACAGTGTTTATTATTTAGATCAAATACTGCAGTATCTTAATGAAGTTAATAAAGCATCACTTCAATTGAGCAAATTAAGAAATGCTATGAAACTAAATGATGAAAAATATGTAAATGAAAGATATGATAAATATATTGATAGTGAATTAATAGCAATATGGGAAAAAGTATTGGGATTATGGGAAGTAAATTTCTATAATTTTGATTATATTAATTCATTGGTAGAAATTCAAAATACTATTGATGTTGATAAAATACTAAATGAATATAATATGGAGAAACAATTAAATGATGATAATAGGCAGAAAAGAATTACAAATATAGATACTATATATTCATTAAGTTTGAGTAATTTCAAAAAACTTTGCCAGAATATAATTCAAAATAAATTATCATATTCTATATTGCAGGAATATTCAGATAATATAATAAATTATGAGTATGGAGATGATGTTAATTATTTGGCATACCCTACTAATAAAAATAAAAAGGATTTAACCTTAATTTCAATAAAAAGATGGAAAAACACTGAGGTAGGAGAACTTATCATTAGAGATTTTTTGCTTATGGTCAATGAATCTGGGGCAAAAAGCGGTATACTAATTCTTCCTGTGAAATTGTCAAATAGTGCCAAAAGCTATGCAAAACATAATGAAAAAATTACCGTTTATACAAGAAGCCAATTTAATTCATTTTTAAAAAATAATTTTGTAAAATAATTACTAAATATAGGATAATATTATGCTTGACTCTTACACTTATATAATCATAGTTCCGGTATCTATAATAATAGTATTAGGAATCATTTTCTTCTTAAAAACTATAATAAGAGGAAACAATAAGACATATAAACCAAAAGACATAAAAAAGAAGATAGATGAACTCGAGAAAAAAATACAGATGAATCCTAAAGATTATAATGCAATATATGAATTAGCTGTAATAGAAGAACAGTACAATATGACAGAAAAAGCTATAGAAAAATATGAAAAACTTCTTAATATTAAATATTTTGAAGGAGAAGAATTGAATATATATAAAAAACTTGAAGAGTTATACAGCAAATTAGATAATAGAGAAGAAAGTTTAAAATATACTTTAAAAATAGCTCAGATAGATATTAATAATACATACTATTCTATAAAAGCAGCTACTGAACTTGGAAAAGAAGGTGCTTATAAATTAGCTTCAGAATATTTTAATAGAGTTTTAAATAATAAAAATGATTTTGAAATATATGAGCTTAAAATAGCTGCTATATCCTATTTTATAAATAAAGAGTATAAAAAAGTTATTTCTATGCTTGAAGAACTTCATAAGAGATTAAGCAGAAATATAAGCAATATTGAAGAAGACTATGATGAAATGATATTGATAGAGAAAATACTAATTTCACTATATATTATAAATGATGAAATTAACAGTGCAAGAAGTTTTGCCGAATCTATATTATCATCAAAAACAATTAAGAATGATTATAAATATAGATTCTTTATAAACAGAATATATTTGTATATATTATATAAATCAGATGATAATGAAGCTTTTATCAATTTATATAATCAATACTCTAAACAGTATAAAATAAATGAAATAAAAAAAGATGAAACTATTATTATTTTAGATTTTGGGTTTTATAATTATTTTATCAAAGATATTAATAGTGCTATAAGTTATTTTGAGCATATAAAATTATTCAATGATCCGGAATTCAGCATATATGATTTGGATAGTATATTTAATTATTTATCTGCTATTGCAAAAGCTGAAGTTCAATTAAAGAAATTAAGAGGAGATATGCTCTTAAATAACAATGATAAATATATAAAAGAAAATTATGAAAAATATGTTGATGCTAAGTATATAGAATCTTGGGAAAATGCTGTAAGTTTGTGGGAGGATTCTTTCAATAGTTTAGACAAAATATTAAATTTAATAGAAATAGAAAGAAGTGTAGATATTGAAAAAATATTATTAGAATGCAACATAAATGAAAATAATGCTACTATAGAAAATGTAAGCAGTAAGAAAGTAGATAAAATTTATGATATAAGTTTGTCATCTTTCAAAAGTATATGTCAGGATATAATACAAAAAAAACTTTTATATTCAGCTGTGCAGGAATATAATGAAAAATTAATAGATTATGATTACGGAGATGAAGTTAATTATTTGGCATTTGCCGCAAATAAAAGTAAAAAAGACTTGACTTTAATATCTTTCAAACGATGGAGAAATACTGAAGTTGGAGAACTTGTCATTAGAGATTTTATACTTCTTATTAATGAGGCAGGGGCAAAAAATGGAATATTAATTCTGCCTCTTGAGCTTACAAATAGTGCCAGAAGTTATGCTACTCATAATAATAAAATTAAGGTTTATACAAGAAATCAATTTAATTATATGCTTAGAGATAGTAAAATATAATAATAAAATGTAAGGCGATGTATTATCAGTCCTTTATTTATTAATACTAATTATAAATTTATTGTTTTTCCTTATTAATATCTTTAGTTTCGTCTATGAGTCTTATAAGTTCATTAGACCTGGAAGCTATGCTTTCTTTTAATGCTAATAATGTATCTTTTCCTGCTTTATTATTTGCTATTTCTCTTTTTAAGAGATCTGCTATATTAAGACATGCTAGTATGGCTATAGTATCTCTTGGATAATTAGGACCATAATGCTCTGCTATATCATTCATACTCTCATTAACAAATTCTGCAACTTCTTTTAAATATTCAGCATTACCCTCTTGAGATTTTATGCTTAGCATTCTTCCGTATATATTAACCTCTACAATAGTAATATCATCCATAATTATTTACCTATTATTTTGATTCATTATCAAAGAAAAATTCTTCCTCATCATCATCGCCAAACATATACTGATCATCTTCATTTATATCAAATTCATAATTATCTTCTTTGCCGTTTTTATCATCAATTTCTTCTATATTTTCTGCTGCTGCATCATTAGTTTTATTTTCTGCTGCCTCTTCATTTTTGATATCATTATCCCAACTAGCATCTGAAGCATTACTGAATGGATCTTCATCTTCTGTAACTTTCACATTTGAGACTTCTTTTATTTCTTTTACTTCATTTACTTCTTTTATATCGCTGCTTTTGTTAATCTGATTTTCAGACTTATACTCCTCATATTCATCAGATAATTGAGCATCACTTTTAAAAGGATTTTCTTCATCAGGCTCTTCTAAATTACTTGCAAACTCATTTTCAGCATTTTGCACTTCTTCTTTAATTTCTTTAGCAGTTTCTTTTAATTCTTTATTATTATTTTCTTCATTATTATGAACTGCATTTACATTATTAACCGATGCAGCATTGTTAACTAAATCAGTATGAGTGGTATTTTCTGCATTATGAATAATAGCTGAATGATGAGATTTCTTAGATTCAAAACTAGATTTCCTAACATTGTCTATTCTTTCTATCAGAATGCTTAATTTTTCTTTAAGATCATTGTTTTCTTTGCTTAGAGAATCTATAGCTCTTATTGCTTTTTCTAATTCTTTTTTAAGATTGTCATTTTCTTCTATTAAGGTTATAGAATCTTTTTCTATATTTTCCAAATTAGATTTAAGAGTATCTCTTTCTATTCTAGTAGCTTCTAATTGTTTTATTAAATTATCTTTATCTTCTTTTATAGAATTATAATTATCAGTAGCATTTCTCTTATCAGCTTCTAATATAGTTTTTTCTTCTTTTAAAAGATTGAAACTATCTTTGACATTTTTCAAACTGTTTATTAATTCTTCTTTTTCTGATTTCAGCTGTTCTATAACTTGGTATAATTCTTTATTATCAAATGAAATTAATTGGTATTCATCTAAAATATCTTTCAATTTTTCTTCTAAAATTGTAAATTCTTTCAAATTTTCCCCCCAAAAAAATATATATTAAAAATTATATCACATATAAATTCAATTGTCAATTTTTTATTTATATGATACAATATAATCTATACAACATAATATAAAAATAGGTTTTTATGAAGAATATATTAAAATTTATTGTTCTGCCATTAATATTGATATACACTCCAATAATATACGGACAATCTCCATATACCGAGAAAGAACAAAATCTATTGAAAGGTGCTGTAGATGTTTGGCCTTATATAGGTATAGAATATGAAAGACCTACAGAAAGTTATATGCCTTTTGACTATATACATGAAAGTCATAAAAGAGAAAATAGATTAAAAAATTCATTCCCATCAAGACTATTATATGAACTTTCTACTATAGAAATACACATGAATACTTTAATAGGCGTTAATTTACAAGACGGACATTTCAGTATGCCTGACATGTATTTATCTGTAGGTAAAAGTTTCCACTTTGATTGGATGTTCTCTGCAACTCCGTTTGTAACTATGACTTCTAAATTTGATGTATTTAATAAAGATTATGCCACAGGAAGTATAGGTTTATATGATGCTGGTATAGAAACTGTTACTTTAACTAGAATATTATTATCTTTTAGAATGAAGGCTGTTAATGATATTAATGGTTCTACATTTATGCTTTTGCCTTCTGTTATTGACAGTGAATCGGCAAATTTTGCTCCGCATTGGTATCTTCCTAGAGTTAATAATGAAATGGGTTTTAGGGCTGGATTTATAGGTTCTTATTATGAATTATCTTATTCGCAAGGTTTTTCTAAAGATTCAAATCCATTGGCCGCTGTTTTCAAAATTAACGGCGACTATTTCAGAGCTCAGTTTCTTTATCAATATAATAATAAAAATTCTCTTTCTCCTGACAATTTTAAAAGCAGATATAATACCCACCCAAATAATATTAACGATGAAAAGGAATATTATACTCATCATTTGGTGCAATTATCCGGTATGGGAAGAATTCCATTTCTTAATAAGGATTTATGGCTAAACTTATTGGGTGAATATACTTGGAGGGATAATGATGCCCATTATTTAAGGTTTGAACTTGGACTTGAATGGAAAATGATAAATATTGCTTTGAGACCTCTATTTTATATACCTGTTAACAATAATTATAATCATGGTTACAGATTTGATCCTAAAAAAGATTTATTCTGTTTAGAATATTCTGCTTATATAAAATTTGATCCTATTTCATTTGGATTTCAAGGATCTACTGACGGAAGATACTATATTGCTATGAAAGCTGTATTTTAATTAAAAATATTATTACGGTAAACTAAATTTTATAATTAATTACATTATTAATTTAGTTTAATCTATTATAAAAGAAATAGTAAATCGTGCGTTAAATAGATTTTAAAATTTAAATAAAATTTGGGCGGGCGTTAACATTTCTAAATAAGCAGTAAAATTAATTTAAATTAAAATATAAAAAATACGCTGTAAAGAATAAAGGGCGGGGTATGTAATTAAAGTTTTAAAATTTATTTTCATTTGCCCACCCTTTAGGCTTTTTAATTGATTTTTAATTTCTAATTTTTATTTCTTTTTTTATTTATATCACATTTATTAGCTGCCCACCCAGGATTTATTTAAATTTTCAGCGTAAACACCGCATGTATAAAATTATAATGCTTTAATATATTAAGTATTGACATAAAAATTAAGTAATATATCATTCAAGTAAAATATTAGTAATGAGGAATATAATTGAGAAATTTAAATCTTGATGAATCAATATTAAAAGAATATTTATTAGATGACTTTAATTCAGAAGATAGTTCTGCTATAGCAAAAGAACTGCAAAACAGATTATCAGGTTATGAAATAATAGAATTAGAAATAGGATGCGGCAACGGCAAATTTATAGTAGAGCTTGCTATGAATAATAAAGATAAATACTTTATAGGAATTGAATATTCGTATAAAGCTGCTAAAAAAGCAGTATCAAAAGCATATAAAAGAAATATAAAAAATCTAACTATTATATTCGGCGAGGCTAATAATGTAATAGATAAATATCTAAACGGCAAATATTATTTTGATAAAATATATTTAAACTTTCCCGATCCTTGGCCGAAGAAAAAACATGCTCATAGAAGAATATTTACTGAAGATTTTTTGGGTAAGATGAATATTTTACTTAAAGATGATGGTATATTCTATTCAGTTACAGATGATGATAATTATGCATTAGAAATAATGAATCCTATTTATAAAGAGTCATTAATATTTAAGAATGCTTTATCATCAGATTATACCAATAGATTAGAAGGCTACGGCATTACACTTTATGAGGAGAAAATGAGAGCAATAGGTCATAATATATACTTCTTTGCTCACTCTAAAAAGATATAAAAATAGATCTATGATAACTAATAACTTAAAAATTATATTATTGCTATTAATTCTTTTTTTAGTTTCATGCGGCAATGAAGAAACCTCACAAAAAACCACTATTATAAGTATAATAAAAGAAAAAAATTCCAGAAAATATAATTCTATAGAAAAAGGACTTTTAGATCAAATATCATCTGATAAAATGGATGTTCAAATTAACTTTTACGAATTGGATAATGATGAATTATCAATAATAAGAACTGCTAATAATGTAAGAGATGATAACTCTAGTATAGCAGTAATTATAGGAGAAAATGCTACTTTACTATCTATGAATATAATAGTCCCGCAGTCTATAGTATTTGCTGGTTCTTTTGATAATTTATCATTAAGTAATATAAGCAGAAATGAAATTCAAAATAATAATATTACAGGTGTTTATATAAATTTAGATATTACCAAATATATAAAAATCATTTCTGAAAACAATGTTAAAAGTATTGCCTATTTATACACTAAAAACTCAGTAATGTCAGCTAATATATCTAAACATATTAGCCAATATTGCAGCAATGAGAATATAATATATTATCCTTTGGAGACAGAAAAAGATTTTAATTCTCATGATATAGAAAATATTATCAAATTCAAAGATATAGACTATATGATTTTAGCAGATGAAGAATATATAAATAAAAATATATATTCTATAGCACATTTATGTGATAAATATTCTATCCCCTTGATAAATACTGATATTTCAGAAGCTGTAAATTCAGCAATATTATTCTCATTAGATTTCAATTATTATTACTTAGGCAGACAATTAGCATTGCTTCTTAATGATGTAATAAATAATAATGGTAAAACAGAAGGACTAAATTTTGTACAATTATCTGATTCATACAGGATTCTTATTAATGAAGATATCTCCAAAGAGTACAATCTAGAATTTACGGAAGAAATACTAGATAAAAGTTCTATAGTAATAAGAGATGGAAAAGTTATAAGAAAATAGATTATATATTATGTTAATTTTGCTTGACAAAATTGATTCTTCATAGTATTATAGTCTAAAATTTGTATCGTATAATAGCGATAATTATCTTAATTTTTGAATTTATTTGAACATTTAAATATAAGGAGAAAAAAATGGCGGTACCAAAGCATAGAAAATCGAAAGCAAAAAAAAGATCAAGACAAGCAGCCAACGATAAAAGATTCTTAGGCTCATTATCAATCTGTCCTCAATGCGGAGCAGAAAGAATGCCTCATAGAATCTGTCCGGAATGCGGTTTTTATAAAGATAGAGTAATCAAAGCTCCAAAAACTCAAAATGCCGGATAAAACGAATTTTAGGAAGTTGTTATGAATTTAGCCATAGATGTAGCCAGCGGAGAAAAGCCTCTTGAAGAACTAGTATTAGGTGCTGTTAGTGCCCTACAAGAAAATAAAGATATTAATTTAATTTTAGTAGGCAATGAAAAAAACATATCACAAACCTTATCTAAAACTAAATATGATCATAATCGTATAGATATAAGACATACAGATGAAATAATAGATATGAATGAAAGTCCTGCTAACGGCATAAAACATAAAAAGAATGCCTCCGTTTTATTGGCTGCTCGTTTGGTTAGAGAGAAAGAAGCAGATGGTTTCTTTTCACCGGGAAATACAGGTGCTACTTTAGCCGCAGCTCTTACTGAAATAGGACGCTTAAAAGGCGTTATGCGTCCGCCTCTTATATCTACACTTCCAAAATTAAATGGCGAGTTCTGTATGTTGGATATGGGAGCAAATGTTGACTGCACTACAGATTATATAGTTCAATTTGCCGTTATGGGCAGAGTATTTGCTAAAAGATATTTAAAGATAGATAATCCTAGAGTCGGACTCTTAAATATAGGTGAAGAAGACTCTAAAGGAAACGCTAATGCTAAAAAATCATTTGAGCGTCTTCAAAAAATGAAAAAAATTAATTTCATAGGTAATATAGAGCCTAATGATATGTTAAAATCTGATAGTGTCGATGTTGTTGTAACTGACGGATTCGATGGAAATATAGTATTAAAAACTATAGAAGGAACAGCTTCTTTTGTTGTTAATCTATTAAAAGAAGAAGTTAAGAAGAATCCTATTAGTGTTATGGGCGGGCTTATGATGAAACCTGTATTTAATAATTTGAAATCAAAAATGAGTTCCGATTCTTATGGTTCAGCTATATTATTAGGTTTAAATGGCGGAGCTTTTGTAGGACATGGCAAAACCAGCGGTGTAGGTATGAAAAATGCTGTACTAAATATGTATAGATTTTTAGATGCCAAAATAAATGAAAAAATAGCTAAAGAACTTTATGACTCAGGAGCTAAAAGAAGAATTTTTTAAAGGATTTTTTTAATGGTTTATATTAAATCTTGTAAAGGCACTTATAAAAACAATAAAACCAATATGGCAGCCTCAGATTTAGCCCTACTATCAATAAATGAAGTAATAAAAGACATAGACCCAAATAATATAGATGCTATTCTTTGTGCTACAGTTACTAAAGATTATATTTATCCTTCCACAGCCTGTATATTAGCAGGAAAAATTAAAGCAAAGAATGCTTTCTGTTTTGATATAGAAAGTGATTTTACAGGCTTTTTATCAGCATTAAGACTCGCTTATGCCTTTGTTAAAAGCGGAAGATATAAAAATATTTTAGTAGTTGCTTCAGAATCATTTTATATATGTGATGATGAAAATAGATTCGATGATGCAAGTGCTGCAGCCTTAGTAACAAATGAAAAATCAGATATTCAAATAGATTTTATAGATTCAGTAACAGACGGAAATGCTCTAGAAAATTGTTATATACCTATGGGCGGAACAGCTAAACCTTATACTAAAGAAGGCATTCTTAATAAAGAACATTTTATTTCTATAAAAGACAGCAGTATTTTTGAAGAAGAAGCTAAAAAAGCCGGTCTTTATGTTAAAGATGTATTATCATCTAATAATATAAATCCCGATTTATATATACCATCTTATTCAAGCCCAAATGCATACAATGCCTTTGTTGATGCTCTTTCAGTAAGCAAAGATATAGTATACTCTAAAATGGAAAATGCTCACTCATCTTTAAGTGCTTCATCTGGTGTGGCATTATCTATGGCTTTAGAAGATGGTTCTATAAAGAAAAACAGTAAGGTAGCTATATGCAGTTATGGAAGCGGTTATACCAAATCTGTAGCTGTTATTTCTATAAATTAACTTATAATTAAAAAATAGTATTTATTTTTAATTGAGTGAAGGATTGATAATATGAACTTAGGTAGATTTCGTTTTGGCGGAGTTCATCCGCATGACAGTAAGGATACAGCCGATATTGCTTCATCTGCTCTATCCAAGCCCCCTAAAACCGTCCTAATATCTATGGCACAGCATATTGGTGCTCCGGCTAAAATGTTAAAAAATAAAGGGGATAAAATTGAAAAAGGCGAACTTATAGGAGAAGCTGGAGGTTATGTATCAGGAAATGTTCATTCTTCTGTTACAGGTACTGCTGCATCTGTAGAAATTGCTGCTCCTCCTTTAGGACGCGGAGCTAATGCTTTACTTATCAATGTTGATAGTAATGCTGATAATTTAGCTTACTTTGAGAATTCTGATTATATGTCTATGCCTGTAGAAGAAATGTCTAAAAGAATACAGCAGGCTGGTATAGTTGGTATGGGAGGTGCTACTTTCCCTACTCATGTAAAAGTTGATGGAGCCGCTAAGGGAAATGCTGATACTTTAATTATTAACGGAGTTGAATGCGAACCTTATATCACTAGCGACTACAGACTTATGATTGAATATACTCAGCATCTTTTCAAAGGTATTGAAATTTTAAGAAAAATAATTCCTTCAGTAAAAAGAACGATTATCGGTATAGAAAATAATAAGCCTAAAGCAATAGAAGAAATGGCTAAAATGGGAAAAGAATATAATGTTGAGGTTATGGCTTTAAGACTTAGATATCCTCAAGGTGCTGAAAAAATGCTCATAGAAGCTACTACAGGAAGAATAGTACCTGTTAGTAAACTGCCTATGGATGTAGGTGTTATAGTTGTTAACATCGCTACTCTTTATGCTATATATGAAGCTGTAGCTAAAAATAAACCTCTTATAGAAAGACTTGTTACAGTATCAGGAGATGCCATAAAAGAACATAAAAATATATGGCTTCCTTTAGGTACGCCTATTTCTCATGTCGTTGAAGAATGCGGCGGAATCACTGCTGAAAATGTCCTTATACTTTCAGGCGGTCCTATGATGGGAGCAGCTATACCTAATCTTGAACAATGTGTTAATAAAGGTACTAACTCGCTTCTATTCTTAAATAAGGATAAATTACCGAAAGAAGTTGAATATCCTTGCATTAAATGCGGAAGATGCGGTAATGCTTGCCCGCTTAAATTATCTCCTACTGAAATTGCACATACTGCTAAAGCAAAAGTCAAAGATAAATTGAATGATTTAGATATAGCAACTTGTTTTGAATGCGGCTGCTGTTCTTATATATGTCCTTCAAAAATTCCTTTGGTGCAGTGGATTAGATTTGGAAAAGATTTATTAAGAAGATAATAAGGAGATAAGATAATGAAATTTTATACTGAATCATCTCCTCATATTAAAGATGGAGATACTACTAATAAGATTATGATGAGAGTTATTATAGCTCTCCTACCTGCAGTTATATATAGTATAGTGCTCTTTGGAGCTAGGGTTATTGCCTTATATTTAGCTTCAATTATCACTTGTATACTTGCTACTGTAATTGTCAAAAAAGCAAGAAAAAAACCATTAATTCCTGATTATGCTGTTGTTGTTACTGCTATACTTTTGGTTATGACTCTTCCTCCTAATTCTACAATTACAATGGTTGTTATAGGAGGTGTTATAGCTATAGTATTTGCTAAAGAGGTTTTTGGAGGTTTGGGTTCTAATATATTCAACCCAGCTTTAGTTGGAAGAGCTTTCTTACAGGTAGCTTTCCCTGCTCAGATGAGTATGTATACTCCGCCTAAAAATGTACCTTTCTTAGGTGTTTTTGAAAATATAGTTAAAGATTTAACTCTTACTGTTTCAGGTGCAACTCAGTCTTTAGATGCTGTAAGTGCTTTAACTTCTGCTACTCCTTTAACTTTCTTAAAATATAATGCTATTGATTTCGGAGGTTCTTTAGCTTCTCAAATACAAATAGAATCACACTATTATCTGCAAATGTTATTAGGAAGTACTGCCGGTGCTATAGGTGAAACTTCATTCTTGCTTCTTCTAATAGGCGGAATATTCCTCCTAATTACCAATACTATAGATTGGAGAATACCTTTAGGAATGTTTATTTCTTTAGTTATTATGAGTTTGATTCTTTGTTTGGCTATGCCTGGTAAAGTGGCTTCCCCTATATATCAAGTATTAGCAGGCGGTTTCGGACTTGGTGCTTTCTTTATGGCTACTGATATGGTTACTTGCCCTTCTAGTCATGTAGGAGCTTGGATATATGCCCTTTTAATAGGAGCTGTACTTGCTGTATTAAGAACTTTTGGTTCCTCTCCGGAATATATGATGTATTCTATACTTATAGGAAATATGTTCATGCCTTTAATTGCTATGCTTACTCGTCCTTTACCTGTTGGAAAAAGAGAATTAATTAATATCAATAAAGCTAATGCTCAAAAAGAAGGAGGTAAATAATTATGAAAAAAGAGGTTGGTTATACTGCCGTTATTTCTGTTACAATTACTGCATTATTAGCTGGTTTTTTGCTTTCATTTGTATATTCTTCTTTTGAAAAAGATATTTTAGCTAACAATGAAAAAACTGTACTTAATGGCGTTAAAACTGTTATTGAAGGTGCTGATGAATTAGAAGGTCCTTTAACTGATAATTCTGCTTATCCTTACTACATAGGTAAAAAAGCCGATGGTACTGTAGTTGGTTATGCTATGCTTTCTTCTGCAGGAGGATACAATGGTGAAAATAAAGTGCTTGTTGGTTTTGATGCTAATGTTGATAAAATAACTGCTATAGTAGTTACTGAACAAGCTGAAACTCCAGGACTTGGTGCTAAAATTATTGAAAATAGCTTTAGAGATCAATTCAAAGAGCAAAGTACAATAGTTCCTTTAACTGTTGTAAAAGGAATTAAGCCTGAGGAAGCAGCTGAAGCTCAAATTGCTGCTATAAGCGGTGCTACTATATCTTCTACTTCGGTTGTTAATGCTGTTAATAGTGCTAAAGATGAGGCTGTTAATTTATTTAAAAATTGATAATTAAATATTAAAATAATAAGGCTTATAAAGTGTTAAGCATTTTATAAGCTTTTTTTATTTTAACTATTACTCACTATAAATTTAATAAAAGCTAGGGTGGGAATCTTTTTTCTAATTAAACAAAAAAACAAATAAAAATAAAAAAGTGAAAATAAAATAATAAAAAATAAAGGGCTGGGAGTTAGAATAAAATTTTTAATATTTAAAACTTTTACTATATATGTTATAATCATAGAAAATGTTACGGAAATATAAACATGCATGAATTCAAACTTATAGAAAAAATAAAAGAATTAACAGAATATAATAATACAAATAATTTAAATATAGGTGATGACTGTGCTGTTATAAAAAATATAAGTGCTGATAAAGATATTTTAG
Source organism: Brachyspira hampsonii (assembly GCF_001746205.1). Lineage (NCBI taxonomy): Bacteria > Pseudomonadati > Spirochaetota > Spirochaetia > Brachyspirales > Brachyspiraceae > Brachyspira > Brachyspira hampsonii. Next base: position 270,382 of record NZ_MDCO01000006.1, on the reverse strand, counting down.
TTACAACTGACATATTAGTAGAAAATATACATTTCTCTTTAGATTATTATTCTTTTTATGATATAGGATATAAATCAGCTCAGGCGAATATCAGCGATATAATATGCAAAGGAGCAAATCCTACAAATGCATTCATATCTCTTTCAATACCTAAAAAAATTAATGATGAAAATATATTAGAATGGTATAGAGGTTTTTTAGAAGCATGCAAACCATACAATATAGAAATATCAGGAGGAGATACCACTTCATCAAATGACTTTTTTTTCATTTCAGTAACATTAATTGGTACTATAGATAAAAACAAATCCATATTAAGAAGCAATGCCAAAAATGATGATAATGTTTATGTGCTTGGATTTGTAGGAGAAAGCGATTTAGGACTTAAAAAACTTTTATCTGGAAATTATGACTATAACGATGAAAGCATTAAAACCCATTTAAGACCTACACTTTTTTATGATAAATGGCAGGAGATTATTAATAAATACAAAATAAACTCATCTATAGATATAAGCGACGGACTCTTGCAGGATGCATCTCATATTGCTGAAAACTCGAATAAGACCATAGAGATATATGAATCTTCTAATTGGTATTTAGTAAATAGATTTTTTAATAATAATAAAAAAATATTAAAATCTATACTTACGGGAGGAGAAGATTATGCTGTAATTTTTACAACTTCAGACAATATACCAGAAGAAAATAATTTGATAAAAATAGGAAAAGTAAAGGAATACTCAAATAAATATATAAGATTCATCGATTCTAACAATAAAGAAATTAATTTTGATTCATTAGGATTTGTACATTTTTAAATTAAGTTTAAAATATTTATTACACTCCCCGCCCTTTATACTTATAACATTAATTTAAATATAAGTTTTTCATTTCTTATTTGCTTAATTAGAATTTTCTGCTTCCCACCCAAGTGGGTTTTAAATTTATTGCAAACTCAAGCCGCACGCAGAACAAAGTTTTAAATATATGTTTAATAAAAATTATAATTAAAACAATAAATAAAAATCAGCTTATCGTGCGGTTAATTAATTTTTGAAAGTTTACCGTCAGATGTTGAATTATCAGTATTTACAATCATTAAATTCATGTAAGTATCATAAAAAGCAAAAGAATATTTTTTTCCATCTTTCTCTGCTGTATATGAAGCATCTGAAACTTTAGTTAATTCTTCTTTTGATATGCTTACTCTGCTGTCATATATATTTCCGCCTTCTATAGTAATATCTATAGAACTGTCTTCATTAACAATTAAAGTGCATTTATTGGTTATAAGCTGTCTAGTATTTTGAGTTGTATTCAAGACTCCTTCATATCTGCCTATGTATTTATCTAATTTTACTATTGAATCGTTATTATTTCCGCAGCTCAAAATAAATAAAAATATAAAAGATAGACTTATAATTTTAATACAATGTTTCATAATTTAACCTCTGAATAATTTATTTTATAAAAAACAATATTAATATTTTTTATGAATTTGTAAATAGTACTTTATCAAAATTAAAATATAATTTTTTCTGATTATTATTTTTTAGAAAAACTATTTTCCTCGCCTTTAAGCATTCTTTTATAATTAGGTATATGCTTTATTATAATAAATATTGCAAGAAGTATCGCTATAGGAAGAAGAATAATATAGTTTATATTAAAAAATATTCTGTATAAAAAATTAGCTTTAAAATACAAAAGACTCAAGACTATAGGAAAAGCAATAGCTCCGCAAGTTGAACCTATAGCAACAGTTTTTCTTGAAGCAAATAAACCAATAAAGAAAAATACCATAGTAATAATTAAACTTACAGGTGCAAGCATAAACATAGAACCTGCACTAGTTGCGACACCTTTACCGCCTTTGAAACCTAAAAATATAGAAAATACATGTCCTAATATAGCAGCAACAGCACAAGCCACTAATATATAGCTATGAGTAAAAATAATATTAGAAAGTATAAAAGAAGGTATTAATACAGCTATCATTCCCTTACCTATATCGCAAATATAAGCAGCTATTCCAGCCTTTTTACCGCATACACGAAGTACATTGCTTGCCCCCGGATTGCAGCTTCCCTCTTTTCTTACATCATGTCCATTTATTTTTCCTATAATAAATGAAAATGGTATTGCTCCGATTATATATGAAACGAGTATGCTTACTATAATTTTAACTATCATATTTTTAACCTCCAAATTTTTTACCTCTTTTTCTAAAATTGAGTATAATAGGTGTTCCTCTGAAATCGAACATCTCTCTAAATCTATTTTCCAAATATCTCTTATAATGCGAATTTAATTTATGAGGATGATTGCAAAATACAGCAAAGGCAGGAGGATTTATACCTGTCTGAACAACATAGAAAATTTTAAAAGGATTTCCGCCTGCAGATATAGAGTATTCCCTAGTAGCTCTTACCATAGTTTCTGTGAGAGCATGCGTTTCAAATCTCTGCATTCTCGTCTTTGCAACTCTTACAGCTAAAGATAAAAGTTTTTCTGCATCATTTTTTCTATTGGCACATACTTTGGCATAAAAAGCATAATTAAGAACAGGAAAAGTGTCTTTCATATATGCCTCATAATCATTCCAAGTAGTGCCTTTATCTCTTATGTCCCATTTATTCGCAGCTATTACTATTCCTTTTCTTCTTTCTATAATAAGATTGGCAATAGTTTTATCCTGATCTGTAAGCCCTTCAAAAACATCAAGCATAAGTATGCATACATCCGATGCTTCTATAGCTTTTATCGCTCTGTTTACACTATAGTATTCAATATCACTATTAACATTTTTTTTCTTTCTTATTCCGGCTGTATCTACAAGACAAATATCATCATTTTTGAAATTAAATGTTTCATCTATAGCATCTCTTGTAGTACCGGCAATATTAGAAACTATGCTTCTGTCTTTTCCTATCAATGTATTTAATAAAGTGGATTTTCCTGCATTTGGTTTTCCTACTATGGCTATATTGATTGTTTTCTTTTGTGCTATATATTCATCAAGTTTATATTGTTTTGATTTTTCTTTTTTATCATTATAACTTTCTTCATCTTCTTCGTCTGGATTATCATCATAATATTCAAAATCTTCATCTATATTTTCAATTTCTATTGTATCATCATCTTCATCATTATCAGAATTATTATTTTTAGATATTTCTCTTTCAGCTTCCAAATCAAATCCGTTTCTTTCAAGAACTTCTAGTATTTTTTCTCTTAAATCATCAATACCGTTATTATGTTCAGCACTTATTATAGATACATCTTTTACGCCTAATGAATAAAATTCGCTTACCAAATTATTATGAGAGTCAGCATCCACTTTATTTATTACTAGTATTATAGGTTTTCCTGATTTTCTTATTATATTAATAAAATGTCTGTCATCAGGGTGGCTTTGATGTGCATCTACCAAAAATAAGAGTATATCCGATTCTTCTAAAGCTGTTTTTAATGCTTTTTCTCTTACCTTTTCATTTAAAGTATCATCGCTTACATCAAGAAGTCCGCCTGTATCAAAAACATTAAATGCTATATCATCGATATATGTTTTAGCTATACTTATATCTCTGGTAACTCCTGCTGTAGGGTCAACTATGGATTTTCTTCTTCCTGCAAATCTGTTAAACAATGTGGATTTACCTACATTAGGTCTTCCTAGTATAGCTATATTTATCATTTAATTAAGCCTTTTATATTATGATTAGAGTTAATAATATCATAATTTTTAATATATTGCTATTGAGCTTTATATTTTTATTTTCTAATATATTATGAAGACAAAAATAATATCCCCTATAACTTTTTATTATCTTATTTATTTTGCAATACTATTATAAATTCTATCAAATTCGGCTATAAAAGTAATAATAACTTTTTGTGTGATATTATTTAATTTTGCAAAACAGTAATAAGGATCTTTTCCTTCATATTCTACATCAATTAAGGAAGAAGGCTCTATATCTGTTAATTTAGTTATATTATGCTTAGTTAAAAATTCTGATAAATACAAAAAGCTATGATTATGATTAACTGTAAGTATATCATTGTCAAATGATAAAAATAAACCTATAAATGTATATTCAGCATCATTTTTGAATTGAATACCTTTATTATTGTAATAATAGTTAGTATTAAAATAATGTAAGAATCCCATTTTTAGCATAGTCTCATATACTATTTCATCTTTATATTCTTTGTTCAATTTAATGTATGTCATAATATTATATTCCTGCTCCTGTAAAATTATTTCAACATTATATCATAATTATATTTTTATTAAAACCAAATTTATAAAAAATATTATGTTAATATGTGAAATAGGTTAAAAAATTAATAAACTCTTGGGCGGGCGTTAATATTTCTATATTGGTATTGAAGAAAATATAAATAAAAATTGCAGAATAAAGTATTTAAGGATAAAGGGGGTATGTAAATAGTTTTTTTAATTTAATTACATTTGCCCACCCTCTAGGCTTTTTAATTTATTTTGTTATTTTTGCTTTATAGTTCTTTATTGTTTAACCTAGAAATCACAGCACCCACCCTAGATTTATTTAAATTGATAGCCTGTCCACCGCACGGTAAATGAAGTAAAAAATATAAATCTATTAACAATACAATTTTTGCTATATTTTAAAAATAAATAATGAGTGCGTTAAATAAATTCAAAATCTAATTAAAACTTGGGCGGGCGTTAACAAATTATATAAAAATAAAAAGGAAAATAGATATTATAATTCAGTATTAAATAATAAGCCTAGAGGGTGGGAATTAGAACAAAGACCAAAAATTTAAAAATTTTTTCTCACTCCCCGCCCTTTAGAATTATTACTTTAATTTTAAATTTTAGCTTTATATTATTTTGCTATTTAAATAACATCTGTAAGCACCCACCCAAGTTTTTTTTAAATTTGATGCGAATATACCGCACGAGTTAATGATATTAAAAATGCTATTGATTAATAATTATAATTTAAATTATATATTTAAGCCTATTTACCGTGCGTTTTAGATTATGATATATAATATTTACATAATATGTAGATAAAATTTATCAAGGCATTTTTCATTATACCGAAAATAAAAAAAGCAGAATTTTTATTCTTTAAAAGGCGGAAAATATATGTATAAATATGTGATAGAAGGTTCAAAGAATATAGGAGGCGTATTAAAGGTATCAGGGTCAAAAAATGCATCACTTCCTTTGCTTGTGGCATCTATTCTAACAGATGAGCCTGTAATACTTCATAATGTACCAGATTTGGTAGATGTTCATGTTCTTATAGATATATTAGAGCCTTTAGGAAAGAAAGTTGATTTTAAGAATAATACAACTGTAATAATATCTCATAATGGAAAAAGTGAAGAAGCTCCTTATAAACTAGTAAAAAAAATGAGAGGCTCTATTATAGTATTAGGGCCTCTTCTAGCCAAACGAAAGCATTGCAGAGTATCATATCCGGGCGGCTGTGCTTTCGGACCAAGACCAATAGATTTGCATTTAAAAGGAATGGAAGCATTAGGAGCTAAAATAGATATAACAGCAGGATATATTGATGCTAAAGTAGAAGATAATCTCATTGGTGCTGATATGGATTTGTCTGGTAAGTTCGGCCCTACAGTGTTGGGAACAGATAATGTCATGATGGCGGCATCCTTAGCAAAAGGCACTACTATTATACGAAATGCTGCAAAAGAGCCTGAATGTGTAAATTTAGTTGATTTGCTTAATGCTATGGGAGCAAAAATAACAGGAGGAGGAACTGATACTATTACTATAGAAGGTGTAGATTATCTTCATGGTGCCGAGTTTACGGTTATACCAGACAGAATAGAAACAGGTACTTTTTTAGCGATAGCAGCAGCTGGAAGAGGAAAATTAAAACTAGAAAATGCAGAGCCTAAACATTTGAGCTTTGTACTTGATTTGCTTTCAGATATAGGCTGCGATATAAAAACTACAGATACAACCATAGAGATTGATGCATCTAATAGAGAATTAAAACCTTTTAAAGTAGAAACTTTGCCATATCCGGGTTTTCCAACAGATTTGCAGGCAATATATACTACATTAGCCTGCACAATTAAAGGTAAAAGCGAACTTATAGAGGGTATTTATCCAGACAGATTTAGCCATGTTCCAGAGCTTATTCGTATGGGAGCAGATATAGAACTCAATACTTCTGATATAGTGGTTAATGGCGGAAAGAAACTTTCAGGAGCTGATGTACAGGCAAGCGATTTGCGTGCGGGGGCTGCTTTGGTTGCTGCCGGAGCTATAGCTGAAGGTGTTACTAATGTTCATAGAATTTATCATATAGAAAGAGGCTATGAAAATTTAGAAGAAAAATTAAAATCTATTAATATAGATACAAAAAGAGAAAAAGACGATATATTATAATAAATTAGGGGGATTATTAAGATGGTAAGAGGTGTTTATACAGGTGCAAGCGGCATGATGGCCGAACAAGCAAGACTTGATGTTGTAGCTAATAACTTGGCTAATGTTGATAAACCTGGATTTAAAAGAGATACAGTAAGTTTCAAATCTTTTCCGGAGATGATGGCAGCAAGAACAGAAGATGACGGAGTAGTAATATTTCCGCTTGGTTCAACAGATGTCAGACCTTATGTAGGAAGAATGGGAACAGGTGTTGAAGTAAATGAAGTTTTCACAGAATGGGAACAAGGTTCATTGAGAGAAACAGGCAATCAGCTTGATATAGCTTTGGGAGATAAAGGATTTTTCGCTGTAGAAACCCCTCATGGTGAGAGATACACAAGAAACGGAAGTTTTTTGATAGATAAAGATCATTATCTTGTAACTAAACATGGCTATAAAGTTATGGGTGAAAACGGATATATACAGATAAAAACTAATAACTTTAATATAGATGAAGAAGGAAGAGTAAGCATCAATAGAAGATATCAGGACGGCAATACATTTGTACAGTTTAATGATAATGAATGGGAAGATGAAGAGATACTTGATACTTTAAAAATAGTTCGTTTTGATAATGAAAGATATCTAAAAAAAGAAGGCGAATCTTTCTGGGTAGATACAGATATAAGCGGTCCTGCATATATAGCACAAAAAGGCGTTGACAGACCTAAAGTATTATCAAGATTCTTAGAGATGAGCAATGTAAACCCTATAAATGAGATGGTTAGAATGATAGAGGTTCAAAGAGCTTATGAATTAAATTCCAAAACTATATCTACTCATGACACATTAGTAGGCAGAGTAATTAATGAGGTAGGCAGAGTATAATTTCTTAATATGTGCTTCATTTTTTATGGATAAATTTTGATAAAAAATAAACGATAATGTATAATATTATATTAATTGCATTTATTTGATAGAGGATATTATGGCTTCAGAAAAGATAAAACTACATGTTATTAGAAAGCTAAAAATTTTAAGTATTCCATTATATTTATTAGTGGATATTGTTATTTGGAATATAGCGTTATTTTTTATATATAAAGAAATGCCGACTATTTATGGGCTTAAGATAGTCTTTTCTGTGATATCTTTTATATTCCTATTTAAGTATTTAAAAATTTGGAAAATAAATTCTGATATAAGATTGGCAAGCAGGGTTATATTAATATTTTTTATTATTTCTCTAATAGGAAGCGTCATAGAAATTGTTACATACTCTCTTATAAATAAGATATTCATACATACTATGACATTGGCTCTATTCAATGCCACTATAAATGCAGTTTTATTATCATGCGTATTCATGTTTTTATTTAAAATAATGTCCAAAGATTTTGAATTAGATGAAAACATATCCACTTTTTATATACCTCTTATAGCTAAATTAGGGCTTATAGTATATTTATTTTTCTCTACTATAATACTAGCTTTTCTTATGAATTATGTTTCTGTACAGGAAGATGTTTATTTGAAAAATTACAGTAATTCAATATTAAATGAAATTCTTGCTGTCTCTGATAATATAAAAAGAATTAATGATAATATAAAATCAGATATGATGACTTATTCTGAATCAGTGCTTAATATTTATTCTAATAAAAGTGTAATCTCAAAAGACGATATACAAAACTCTATTGTTGATAGAATAGGATATATAAACAATACTTTAAAAAATAAATATAATACAATCTCTGTTAATATAAATCAGGAATATATAGATACGGATCTTCCTTATTCTGTAACAATATCAAAAGATCCTACTACAGACAGATACAGCAGCAGAGCATCAGATGCCTTAGCTATTCATAATTTCTTAGAAAATGAAATAAAAGATAATTTTGTAACTTTAGATATAAATGTTTATGATAGAAATAATATATATATATCTGCTTATACTCCATTAAAATTATTCGGAAAAGATATTGGATATCTGATATCTGAAACAGGAATGGAAGGTATAAATAATGTAATAAGAAATAACTATAATCTTTCTAAATGGAATTATATTTATTATACAACAGTAAAAAGAGATGTGATACTTAGTTATGACAGCCGATATATAGCTGAAAACTCATCTTCAATATTGTCATCATCACCGGAACTTGTTAGAAATATAGAAAATTTTGATAAATCATTCGGAGCCAATAATACATTTGAAATATTTTACCCTATTAACATAGGAGGAAAAAAATCTATTGCTATAATTTCATATATAAAAGAATTAAAAGTGATTGGTCTATATTATAAAGATATAAATACTGTAATAAAAGATTCTAATATGAATTTAACAATATTTAATTATATATTTATATCTATATTTATTTTATTCTTTGGTGTTTATTTAATTATTTTGAAAATACTTCTATCTTCAATAAACAAAGCAAATAAATCTACAAAAATGCTTCTAGGCGGAAACGGAGATTTAAGAAAAAGAATATCTTCAAAAAATAATGATGAAATAGGTCTTTTGATTTACAACTTTAATTTATTCTTATCTAGCTTAGACAATCTTATAGGAGACTTAAAAGTAGAAAGTTATAGGGTATTTGAAGAGATAAAAGTAATAGAAAAAATTATTGATGAAAACACAAATAGAATAAATGATCAAAGCTCAAGCATCACTGAAAGCGTAGCAAGTGTTAATAATATTATTACTTCTATACAAAATGTTACTAGTTCTACAGATCAGCAAAAGCATGCTTTTTCATCAGCTTCTATTGCTGTAGAAGAGCTTTTGCAGACAATCTATAAGATTAATGATAATATGGAGCGTCAGTCATCAGCAGTAGAACAGACTTCTGCTTCTATTGAGGAAATGATATCTAATATTACATCTGTGGCAAGAAGTGTTAATAAAGCAGATAGTTTCTCTAAAAAACTTCTTGTAGATGCACATGACGGCGGTGATACTGTAGATGAAGTTATTGAGGCTGTTAGAGGTATTGAAGAAAGTTCAGATCAAATTAAAGAGATAGTTAACGTTATTCAGGGTATCGCAGAACAGACTAACCTTCTCGCTATGAACGCAGCTATTGAGGCAGCACATGCCGGAGAACAAGGAAGAGGTTTCTCTGTAGTTGCCGATGAAATAAGATCTTTGGCAGAACATACTGCAGACAATACAAAATCTATTACAAACATCATTAAAGCTATTACTAAGAGAATAGAAGAAACAGTAGAACTTGCAAGCAACAGCGGTAAGTCTCTTGATAATATACTTGATATGTCAGAAAATACTGCAAGAGTTGTTTCTGAAATTAATACCGCAAACAGTGAATTAGAGGTCGGAGGAAGAGATATACTTGAAACTATAAGACACTTGAATAATATTACTACAGGAGTTAAAGACAGCGTAAAAGAACAGATGAACAGCGGTGATGTGGTTGATAGTCAAATTACTTTACTTGACCAGATTACTAGAGAAGTTTCTGATATAATTGAAGCTAATAGCTCAGGTGCTAAAGAAGTTATGCATGCTATGAGTTTCTTGAATGAACTTTCTGTAAAAACTGTTGAAGGTAATAAAGAATTCTATACTGCTACAAATAAATTAAATGAAATATTTGTCAAATTTAATGAGCTTATGAGTAAATTTATTACAAATGCTGATGATATAAAAGAAGATAAAAATGAAAATGTTAATAAGAATCCGGAAAATTATACTGTAGATGAAAGAATGGATATGGAACTTAGAAGTCTTGAGGAAGAGTTCAAGAATGAAAATGATGAATTTAAAAAAGATGATGATGTATTAGAGATGCTTAAAGAAGACTTTAAAAATCCGGAAATGTTTAATATGTAAATGAATATTGCGGCTTTTAATAATGAGATATTATATCTATAATATAATATCTCATTTTTTATATTTTTGACTTTATTAACAATTATAAGTTTGATAATAATAAAGTTTTAATTATTAAAAATAAGTAGGTTAAGATTATGTCAAATTATACTATTGCTGAAATTGATTTATCCATTTTTAAGAAGAATATGCAGATTATAAGATCCATCATAAATAATGTTAAACTTCTTAATATTGTTAAAGCAAATGCTTATGGGCATGGTTTAATAGAAATATCTAAGGCATCTGAGCAATTTGGAGCTGATGCTTTAGGGGTTGCCAATGTTGAAGAGGGAATAAAAATAAGAGAAGCTGGTGTTAAACTTCCTATATTAGTTCTGTTTCAGCATTTTAAAGATGAGTCTGATTTGGTATGCAAATATAATTTAAGTCCTATTATAAGTAATGATGAATGTTTAGAATATTATGATAGATTTTTAAAAAAGAATGGCGGAAGCTTAAATTTATATATAAAAGTTGATACAGGATTAAACAGAATGGGAGCCAAACCTGAAGAAGTTGTACCTTTAGCAAAAAAAGTATTATCTTATGACACTCTGAATATAGAAGGTATTAATACTCATTATGCCGCTTCTGATATGAATGATGATTACTCTGTTAATTTTACTAATAAACAGATAAAAATTTTTCATGAGGTATTAAATAATCTTAAAGAAAATGGTATAGAAATAAAAAATGCTCATACTTCTAATTCAGCAGCTATAATTTCATATAAGAATACATATTTTGACATGGTTAGGGCTGGAATAATATTGTATGGATATAATGATAATATTTTAGGTATTAAGCCTATATTAAATTTAAAATCGTATGTTGTTTTGGTTAGAAATATAAAAAAAGGAGAAAGCATTTCTTATGGAATGACCTGGACTGCTAGTAAGGATACAAGAGTTGCTGTAATACCAATAGGATACGCTGACGGAATACCAAGAAAATTATCAAATAATTGGGAAGTAAAAATTAATGGTAAATATTATCCTTTACGAGGAAGAGTATGCATGGATTCTATTATTGCTGAAATAGGAAATGACAATATAAAAACAGGTGATGAGGTCTTGATATTTGGAAATGATAAAAAACTTAATGCTGATGCTTTGGCATCAAGAATAGATACTATAAGTCATGAAATACTTGTAAATATAGGTGAAAGAGTAAAAAGAGTTTATATAAATAATAATTAGTTTATAAAAAGCACATAACATTGAGGAGTACATTATATGATAGAAATGATAGCTAAAATAAATAATGTTGTTAATAGCTTTGTATGGGGACCAATAATGCTTACATTATTAGTAGGCACAGGAATATATTTAAGCATAATAACAGGTTTTATACAAATAACAAAAATACCTTTATGGATTAAGCATACATTCGGAGCATTAGCAAAAAAAAATGATTTAGATGATAATATTACTCCTTTTCAAGCGGTAAGCACAGCATTAGCCAGCACTGTAGGTACAGGAAATATTGCTGGTGTTACTACTGCAATAGTGGCAGGAGGACCTGGGGCTTTATTTTGGATGTGGTTTGCTGCTTTTTTTGGTATGGTTACTAAATATTCAGAGGTTATTTTAGCTGTTCACTATAGAATAAAAGATGATTTAGGTCATCATCATGGCGGTCCTATGTATTATATATCCAAAGGAGCTAATATGCCTTGGCTTGGAAGTATATTTGCTGCTTTTGCTGCTTTAGCATGTTTTGGGGCTGGAAATATGACTCAGACTAATGCTATGGCGGGGGTTATTTATCAGAATTTTGGAATTCCGCATATAGTTACAGGAATAGTTGTTGTAATTTTAACCGCTGTTATTATTATAGGCGGAATAAGAAGAATAGCTACTGTTACTGAAAAATTAGTCCCTTTTATGTGCGTTATATATATCATTTCAGGTATCATTATATTAATTATGAATGCAGATAAAATACCTCATGCATTTCAGAGAGTATTTCAAGAGGCTTTTTCATTAAAACAGGTAGGAGCCGGATTTATGGGATATACTATAATGATGGGTATGAAATTTGGATTTGCAAGGGGAGTATTTTCTAATGAGGCTGGTTTAGGTACTGCTCCAATGGCTCATGGGGCTAGCAATTCAAAAAATCCTATAGAGCAGGGTTTATGGGGAATATTTGAAGTGCTTATAGATACTTTCTTTGTATGTACTTTAACAGGGCTTATAGCTATAATATTCTTAGAAGCCAATCAGGGAACTAAATTAAATGGTGCTGAACTTATCTCTTTTTCATTCGGAGATAATTTAGGATATGCTGGCTCTGTAATACTTACAATATCTTTAGTATTATTTGCTTTTTCTACATTTGTGGGTTGGTCTCATTATGGTGTTGTTGCTTTAGGATATCTTACAAAAAGAAATAAAATAGCTTCATATTCATACAGAGTAATATTCTTAATTATAGGTATAATTGGTGCTGTAAGTCAATTAGACTTGATATGGGCTATAGCCGATACTTTAAATGGTCTTATGGCTATACCTAATCTTATCGGGCTTCTTATACTATCACCCAAAATAGCTAAACTTACTCGTGATTATCTTAAAGATCCTAATTCTACTATAATGAAAGATTGATATTTCACATTAAAAAAGACTTCTGAAATAAAAACATAAAATATCTGAAGTTTTTTATTATTTAGTATTGATTTTTTATAAAAACATATTATAATTAATAATTATTATTAATAAGTACGAGAATATAACTAGACTTCCTTATTGATAATAATAGTTTTTATATAATAAAATTAATTTTGAAAAAATCTCATAATAATAAATCAAACTAATTTTTACCCCAATTTTACGGCAGTGTATAGAAATATACACTGTCATATATATTTAATTTCATATACAAAAATTATTTTCTATAAAACTATAAATTTAAATAAAGCTTGGGTGGGATGCTGTAAATTCTAATAAAATAATAAAAAAATTAAAAATTATATTTCATAGTAAAACTATAAGCATAGAGGGTGGGGAGTGTAAATAAATTAAAAAACTTAAATTACATACCCCGCCCTTTTTATTTTATTGTTATATTTATAAATGATTAGATTTATTTATATTTAAAGATTAAAACACAAAAAGCATTCCCGCCCTAATTTTTGATTAGTTTGTAATCTATTCACCGCATGGTTAGCTTACTTTGAAATATTATAAAAATAGAATATGAATTAATTTATATTTTCTGTTTAATTTAACATGCGTTATTAAAAATTAGGAAATAAAATCATTCGTCTTTTTTGATATATTGTTTTTTAGTATATTTCTTTTAATCTTTATTTCTTTTAATATATCAGAAGCTAATTTAACATCTTTAAGAGATTTTCTTATCTGCCAAAATCCGCTGTCCCATAAGGATATTTTAAATTTTTCTTTATTAACTTTTTCTATGTTGGAATAAAAATATTTATAAAGTTTTTCAGCAGTATTTACCAAATCAAATGCTTCATCAGATATATATTTATTATTATTTTCTAAATATTCAAAACAAAATCTTTTTTCATTATTATATTCAAAGAAACCGCATCCGCTGTAAACTTTTTTATAATCAAATGGATAAAAATGATTTATAATAGTATAATATTTTTCTTTATAGAATATATTATCCATAGCAGATGTTTGATTGGAAGTAGAAAATAAAGTCCATACTACACAATCTAATATAAATTTTCTATCTAATTCATTTTTAGGTATACAAAATTGATCGCTTCCATTAAGCCAATCTACTTTAGCAGTTCTTCTAACGGCATGTATTATCATAGCCTTTTCAAAATTTTCTTTTGTAATAGAAAGCGAACCTGCCGAAGCCTGAGGAGCAGAAAATATAGCCGTAAGATTCTGTTTTTGCAAATCACTTCCGCAGCTCATAAGAGAACCTATAAAGCCTTCACATACTTTATCTCTTATATCATGTCCTGAGGTTTTCACTTTTATCGCTGATGAAAGCGGTACAAATGTTGATGAAGTTTTTATTCTCTTTATCCATTTATTAAGAAGACTATCACTGTCTATCACATTATAGCTTTTTTTATTTATTATATTGCAGTTATTATCAAGAACATCTAAAATAATATTTTCTGTTTTTATATTATGCTTATTATTTATTTCCCAAATTATGAAACTTACAGGAAAAGGAGTAGTTTTTGAAGTATTGTCAAAATTCGATGAAGAGAAAATAAATCCATTTAAAAATTTATAATTACATACCTTATTTCTAAATTTCTCATTGTTATTGTATTTTATATAGTTGGTTTTAGAAAATATAGCAAGATAAACTTTATTTTTATCTTTAAACTCTTTATGTATTCTAAACATAAACTGAGCATATAATTCCCTTGAAGCATCGCCCAATTTTTCTTTATGCATCATATCTCTAATCTTGCTTATGCTGACATTTTTTTTGCTTTTGGAGTTTGTACCTGCAACCTGACTTGTGGCATAAGGCGGATTGATTAAGATAATCCATTTTAATTCTTTATTATTTAAATCATCTTGAAGTTTTTTAGGAAGTTTATGATATTGAAAATCATCATTATTTATATCATCATTTAAATAATCATATTGAAACTTAAAGGCATTTTTAAATTTTATTTTAGAATATTCTATATCATTTTCATCTATTGTAGACATATAAATATATTTATGATATTTTTCATCAAGATAATATTCTAAATTTCCTGTTCCCGATGCCATATCCCATATTCTATATTTTCCATTTTCCAATTCTTTTTTATCGATTATGTTAAATATATAGGATAAAGATTTTTCAGCAAAATTTAAAGGAGTATAGAATTCTCCTAAATATCTTTTTTTAGAATCATGTACATTCATATAGCATTAGAAGAATAGTAATATATAATAATAAACTAGAATCTGGCACTCAAATAAGGCATAGGATTCTTATGATCTCCTCCTATCCTAACCTCGAAATGACAATGTATCCCTGTGGTTCTTCCAGTGTTTCCTATTAAAGCTATACGATCTCCTCTCTTTACCTTCTGTCCATAATCAACAAGAAGTTTAGAATTATGACCATAAGCAGTCTGATACCCATTAGCATGCGTGATTAAAACAAACCAGCCGTATCCGTTTCGCCAGCCTGCAAATGAAACAGTACCATCAGCAACAGCAAGTATAGGAGTACCATAAGGTCCTGCTATATCAACACCATAGTGATAACTTTTTTCCTGATTGAAAGGAGATAATCTAGCTCCGAATCCGCTTGATATTCTTCCGCCTCCTGCAACAGGCCAGCCTAAAGGAATTTCTTTATGTATTTTTGGAGATACTTCCATAAATGAAAGAACATTCTTTTGATAGGAGTTTAATTCACTAAGCATTTTTTCAATATTTAAAGATTCATTATTATTTAAATTATTGTTATTATTGAAAGTACCAACATCATTATAATCTATTGTATAGGATATAGATTTCATGATATTATTATAATCTGTTAAAGCTTTAGAAAATCTATTTAAAGATTTTTTATAATCTTCTATTAAGGTATAAGTTTTAGCTTCTCTTGCAGAAAGAGTGTTGTAAAATTCTCTAGCTGTTTTTTGTCTGTTATATGCATCATAACCTGTATAAATCAAAGCAGAGAATACTAAAAAAAGAAATAAAATCATAAAATTATTAATAGGAAGTCTTATTCCATGTTCTTCATCATCATAAAATATGAGTATGCTTCTTTCATGATTCCCTTTTCTTTCAATGGCCCCTATAACCGAATTAAATGTATGTCTTATTCCGTAAGTAGCATTATATAAATTATTTAGAAGTTTTTTGGTTCTATTGAATTTTATTTTTGTTTTCGGAGCTTTATATCTTGAAGATGGTGTTAGTTTTACATTTTTTTTATAGTTTATATCAAAGCGGGAATTAGAATTATCAGCAGATTTATTAGCATCTTTGAAATTGCCCACGAATTTTTTCGCTAAATTTTTAACATCTTTTGAAGTTTCTTCCAAATAATATTTATCCAACTGCGCATTGGATTTTTTCTCTTTTGTTGAAGTATCGTCTGTAATTAAAATGGGTAACTCCTTAAAAATCAAATAATCCTCTTTCTTCATTATTATAATTATCGTCATACTTTGAAGAAAGATTTAAATAAGCATAAGCCTTATTTGTAGCTACTCTGCCTTTTGGTGTTCTTTTAATAAATCCGCATTGTATAAGATAAGGCTCTATTACATCTTCTATGGTTTCTATCTGCTCGGATAAAGACACCGATAAAGTATCAACTCCTACAGGACCTCCATTATAATGTTTAATGATAGTATTTAAATAAAGTTTGTCAAGTGCTTCAAATCCATTTTTATCTATACCCAACTTTTCAAGAGAATCACAAGCAAACTTCTCATCTATTTTTAAAACATCATGTACTGTAGCAAAGTCAAAAACTCTTCTTAAAAGACGATTAACTATTCTAGGAGTTCCTCTTGACCTTGAAGCTATAGATAGTGCAGCTTCATCTGTAATATTGATATTAAGAAATTCAGAACTTCTCTTTACTATATTAGCCAAATCTTCATTAGTATAAAACTCAAGCCTTTCTACTATTCCAAATCTGTCATATAAAGGAGTGCTTAGCAAACCGCTTCTTGTTGTAGCTCCTATAAGAGTGAAATGAGGTAATTTAACTCTGAAACTTTTAGCAGATGTTCCCTCTCCTACCTTTATATCTACAAAAAAATCTTCCATAGCTGAATAAAGAACTTCTTCAACTACAGTTCTAAGCCTATGTATCTCATCTATAAATAATATATCTTTTTCTCCCAAAGTAGTAAGTATAGATGCCAAGTCGCCTGGACGCTCTATTATAGGTGCTGATGTAGCTTTTATATTGCTTCCCATTTCATTTGCTATTATTTGGGCTAATGTAGTTTTTCCAAGTCCTGGAGGACCATAAAATAATATATGATCTAAAGAAACCTCTCTTTTTTTAGCACTATTTATAAAGACTTTCAATTTTGATTTTATATTTTTCTGTCCTAAAAAGTCATCAAAGCCTTGAGGTCTTATATTGTTATTAGGCTTATCATAAGAGTTTTCTTCAGCATTTGTTATGCTTTCTTTATCCATAATTCTTTCTATTATATATTAAAATGCATTAAATAACAAATTTTATTAGCACGCGGTAATATTACATTATATTTAAAAAAAGTTGTTATTATAGTATTATTCTTATATATAATAAAATACTAAACGCGTGATGAATTGACTTTAAAGCTAATAAAAACTTGGGCGGGTATTATATTTTCTAATTGAACTTTAAACAATAACTAAATTTCAAATTGAAAATTAAGTCATAAAATATAAAGGGCGGGAAGTGAAAAAAATTTTAAAAATTTAATTACACTTTCCCACCCTCTAGGCTTTTTAAATTCTCTGTTGCTTTGATATTGTTTTTCTTTTTAATCTTATCTGTTATTTCTGCTGCCCACCCAGGTGATTTTTAAATTTGTTGTGCAGATACCGCACGCAGAAATAAATTAAAACTATGTAATAAATTCTAAATCAAAATTTAGTTATGAATTGAAATTTTGTTAACCGTGCGTTAATTATTAATTTTGACATTAATAAAATTATTGAGTATAAATGCATACTATTATATAATGTCATGTAATTTTTTAATATATTTGGATGGAGATATTTTAATGATTAATTTTAACAGTCTGCAGTTTAAAATAAGTATGTTTATACTAGTCCCTTTTTTTATTATGCTTGTTATATCAAGTATATTTAATATATTATCAGTTAATAATGTTACAAAAAAACTTTCATATAAAGTATTAGAAGAAAGTGCTAAAGGAGAAGCTTCTAAAGTAGAATCTATTATTCAGGAAGCATTTGACAGTTTGAGTACATTTGAATATACAGTAAATAATTTATATAAATCAGGTGAAAGAAACAGAGAAGTATATAAAAATACAACTAAAAACTTTTTTAGCACTTTGCAGGAAAATACAGGAGCATTGTTTCTTATATTTAAAAATAATGTAATGGGAAATGATGCTGATTATATAAATGATCCTAATTATTCAGAAGCAGGCGGTATGTTTTCTGATTATGTTTATAGAAATAACAATTCTGCCGCTGACAGAGGTATGACTATCGAAGAATTAAAAAGCGATTATTATTCAGTACCAGTAACAACAGGAAATATTAATATTACATCTATATATGATTTTGAAGTAGGCGGCAAAATGGTAAAAATGAATACTTGGTCTATACCTTTAAAAAATAACGGAAAAATTATAGGTGTTGCCGGAGTAGACATATTTATTGATTCATTAGCTCCTATAATGGATAATATTAAGCCTTTTGAAAATACTCTCACTTCTCTATTCGATCATAATGGTACTTTGCTTTATAATAAAGAAAATGAAACTCATGTAGGTGAGAATATTTATGATGCTTATCCTTATTATCAGAACTACAATTTATTAGATAAAATAAAATCAGGACAGACTGTCATCTTTGAAGAGTTCAGTTCTACATTAAATACTAAATCAACATATATATTCGTACCTATAAAACTAGAAACAGGTCAGAATTGGGGTATGAAAATACTAGTACCTAATTATGTTATACTTGAAGACAGTAATAATATAAGAAATATGATGATTATAATTTTAGCTGTAATATTAGTAATAGTATTTATTATTACACCTTTAATAATTAATAAAAAAGTTGTATTTATTATTAAATTACTAGCTCAGGATTTAACTAAATTATCTAAAGGAGATATATCTTGGAATACCCCTCCTGGATTCACAGAACTCAAAGATGAATGGGGTGAAATAGCAAGGGCAATTAAAAATATATTGGATAATTTGAATAATGTTGTAAATACTGTTAAGGACTCGTCAGAACAAGTTCAAAGTGCAGCTAATGAGGTTCTTTCCGGAAATAATGATTTATCAAACAGAACAGAAACGCAGGCTTCCAGCTTAGAAGAGACTGCATCAACTATGAATGAAATGTCTTCTAATGTTAAATATACTGTTTCTGATGTATCTGAAAGTACAAATATGGTCATTGAAGCAAAAGATTATGTGAATAAAGCAGGAAAAATAATAGAAGAAAGTGTTAATAAAATGGATGCAGTTTATGAAGCTAGTTCTAAAATAATGGATATAACTAAATTAATAGAATCTATTGCCTTCCAAACTAATATACTTGCCCTTAATGCCTCTGTTGAAGCAGCACGTGCTGGTGAACAGGGAAGGGGATTTGCTGTTGTAGCCAGTGAAGTCAGAAACTTAGCACAAAATACGCAGGAATCTGTTAAAAATATTACTTCTTTGATAGTTGATAGCAATGATAAAATTAATTTGGCTGCTGCAAGTGTTAATGAGTCTAAAGATATATTTAATGATATAGCAAGCAGAATGGATAAAGTTTCTAATTTGATGCAGAAAGTTAATGCTGCATCTCATGAACAGGAAAACGGAATAGAACAGATTAATATTGCCATAAAAGAAATGGATTCTTCTGTTCAGCAAAATGCTGCTTTAGTAGAGGAAGCTAGTTCTTCGTCTCAGCTGCTTTTAAATGAAGCTCAAAATTTAAATAAATTAATTGATTTCTTTAAATTGAGATAACTTTTTAATTATTATATGCTAGTATAAATTAAATACAATGTATTATTTGAAGTGTTTTATTATTAAACAAGTATAATAAAACACTTTTCATTTTTTATAAAATAAATATTTTATTTAATATCATTTATATATTCTAGCTTATATTCACTATAATTTCTTATATAAAAATTATAATATATGTATAAAAAAATATTTTCATTTATATTTAATACATAAAAAATAATAAAAATATTTATTATTGGTATATTTATTGCATGTAATACTTAATATGATTTTATTTGACTTATAAGTATATTTTATATTATACTATAGAGTATTGGAGTTTTTTATGACTAGAGATAAAGATAAATTAAAAGATATAGATAAAAATAGCGATAATAATAAAAATAAAAAAGAGGATAATAAGGTTTCAATAGTGGAAGATAAATTACCTTCAAGATTAATAATTATACCTGTAATGGGAAAACCTTTATTCCCCGGTCTTTATGCTCCGTTTCCAATACCAGCACATCATGCTGATGCTGTAAATAAAGCTATAGCTGAAAATGACGGATTTTTAGGACTTAATTTATATATTTCAGATACCCCATCTGAAAAGAAAACGCCTTCTGTTGATGAAATCTATAAAGTTGGTGTTGTAGTAAAAGTATTTAAAAAACTAAATTTGCCCGACGGAGGACTCAATCTTCTTATAAATTCTATACGAAGATATAAGATTATAAAATTTGTAACTACAGATCCTGTTATAAGAGCAGAACCTCTTTATATACCCGATATAGATCCTTTCAGAAATGAGAAAGAAGCTAAAGAAATTAAAGCATATACCAGAGCTTTGCTTTCAGACATAAAAGCTATAAGTGAGAATAACCCTCTTTTTACTGAAGAAATGCGTCTTACTATGGTCAATGTTGATGATCCTGGAAGATTAGCTGATTTTGCTACATCAATGCTTAATGTAGAGAGAGCAAGCCAGCAGGAAATACTTGAAACTTTTGATATTCAGGAAAGGCTTGAAAAAGTGCATATTCTTCTTCAGAAAGAAAGAGAGATATCTGAGATACAGCAGAAAATACAAGGCAGTATTAATTCAAAAGTGCAAAAACAGCAGAGGGAATATTTCTTAAAAGAACAATTAAAAGAAATAAAAAAAGAATTAGGATATGATACTGATCCTAAACAAAGAGATATAGAAAAATACAAAAAAACTCTTGAAGAACTCAATGTGATAGATGAAGTTAAAGAGAGAATGGAGCAGGAAATAGAAAAGATTTCTACAATAGATACTCATTCTCCTGAATATACTGTATCTAAAAATTATTTGGATACTTTATTTGCTTTGCCTTGGAATAAGGAAAATAAAGAAAGAGAAGATATATCAAAAAGCAAAAAGATATTAGATAGAGATCATTACGGACTTGAAGATGTTAAAGAGAGAATATATGAATTTCTAGCCGTTAGAAAATTAAATCCGGAGAAAAAATCTTCTATACTATGTTTTGTAGGTCCTCCGGGTGTAGGTAAAACTTCTATAGGAAAGAGCATTGCTGAGGCATTAAACAGACCTTTCTTTAGGTTTTCTTTAGGCGGTATGAGAGATGAAGCCGAAATAAAAGGACATAGAAGAACTTATATAGGTGCTATGCCGGGTAAAATAATAGAGGCTTTAAAAATAGTAAAAGTTAAAAATCCTGTTCTTATGCTTGATGAAATCGATAAATTAGGAACTAGTTTTCAAGGAGATCCTTCAAGTGCATTACTAGAAGTTTTAGATCCGGAGCAGAATGCTTCTTTTAGAGATCATTATTTGGATTTGCCTTTTGATTTATCAAATGTTCTATTCATAACAACAGCAAACACTCTCGATACAATTCCTAGACCTTTGCTTGACAGAATGGAGGTTATAAGACTATCAGGATATATATTGGAAGAGAAATTAAAAATAGCTTCCAAATACATTATACCTAGACAGGTTAAAGCTCATGGGCTTGATATCAAATATATTAAATTCACAAATAAAGCTATTAGTAAAATAATAGACGGATATGCTAGAGAAGCCGGAGTGAGAAATTTTGAAAGAAGAATAGAGAGAATATGCAGAAAAATTGCTGCTGATATTGTAGAGCATAATAAAACAAGCTATAATTATACAATAGATGAAAATGATTTAGAGAAGTATCTTAAAAAGCCTATATTCACAGAAGATTTTACAGAGAAAGATTTAAAACCAGGAAACTCTATAGGCTTAGCTTGGACATCTTTAGGCGGTGCAACTCTTACAATAGAATCAATAAAGGTATCAGAGAAAAAAGATTCCGGAAACATACAGGTAACAGGACAGCTTGGCGATGTTATGAGTGAGAGTGTAGAGATAGCATATAGTTATGTAAAAAGCGTTGCTAAAGATTACGGTGTTCCTGAAAACTATTTTAATGATGCTATGATTCACTTGCATATTCCTGAAGGGGCTACTCCTAAAGACGGACCTTCTGCGGGTATTACTATGGCTACTGCTTTGCTTTCACTTTCTATGAACAAAGTTATAAGAAATGATACTGCCATGACAGGAGAGCTTTCTTTAAATGGAAAAGTTCTTCCTATTGGAGGACTTAAAGAAAAGACTATAGCGGCAAAAAGACTCGGATTTATTAAGCATATAATAATACCTTATGAAAATATTAGGGATTTAGATGAGATTCCTGAAAATGTTAAAAAGGGACTCACTTTCCATCCTGTAAAAGATGTCAGAGAGGTATTTGACTTTATGTTTAAATTAAACAAGTTAAATAATAAATCAAATAAATCAGAAAACAAAAAACAAATAAAAAAAACAGACAAAAAAAGCAAATAAAAAATATTATAATTAAAATCATAAAAAGTGCAGGATTAATTATTCTGCATCTTTTTTATATTATTGATTTTATTTATTATTAATAATACAATGCAGACAATATATTAAGCAGTCTATTATAATAAAACTATGAATAAAAAATCAGTAATCAATCATATAGAAACAGATAAGAAATTAATATCTATACTTAAAAGATTGCCTAATAATTATTGGGATTTTAAATATGATAATACAAAAGAATATACCCATGGTATACATAGTTATCCGGCTGTAATGGTTTCTCCTATAAGCAGAAATATTATTAATATAGTTAGGCAAGTTATGGAAGTAGATTCTTTATTTGATCCATTTTCTGGTTCTGGTACAGTTCTTGTAGAAGGCATGCTTTCTAATATTAAAACAATATATGGAAATGATATTAATCCTCTTGCTATCTTTATTTCAAAAGTAAAAACTAATAAACTTAACAGCTTCAAATGATTAAAAATCATATATTAAAAATTTAAGATGAAAATATACGATATTTTGTATTTGCGGCATTTAGCGAATCAGTTAGACTTGTATCTAATCGTAGAAACGGAGAGTTTAAAATGTTTAGAATGCCTCCTATAAAAGTAAAAAGTTTTAAGCCGAATGTATTAAAAGAATTCACTGATGTTTTAGATAAAAATATTGAAAAAATGAATGGCTTTGCTGAAGTTTGTAATAAAAATGGTATTAGTTCAAAAGTTAAGATATTTAATAATAATGCTGCTGACTTGTTTGATATTGCTGATTCATCTATTGATTTGGTAATTACATCTCCTCCTTATGGGGATAGCAGAACAACGGTTGCTTATGTAGAATACAGCAGATTATCTCTTCAATGGATAGGGATAGATTTGTTCGGGCTTTCTGATAAAGAAATAATGATGATTGATAAGACATTAATGGGAGGAACTAAATTCAGAAATGGATTTGAATTTTCAATTCCAAGTAAAACTTTAAAAAAATCATTGAACTCTATTAAAAATAATAATTTAGAGCGTGCAGGCGATGTATATAGTTTTTATTTAGATTTAGAAAAAGCGATATCAGTTATTTCTAAAAAAACTAAAACAGGAGGATATCAATTTTGGGTTATTGGTAATAGAACCGTTAAAGGAGAACTTTTAAAAACAGATAAAATAATAAAAGAAATTGCAAGTCAATATAATAGGATTATGTTTATACAATTGATAGAAATATAATTAATAAAGTTATGCCTTCATTAAACTCCCCTACAAATACAGTTGGTAAAAAATTAGAAACGATGTGTAATGAACATATTGTTATACTAAGAAAAAAATAGTATAAACACTATTATCATATTTATTACATACTGATTTTTATACGCACGTTAAATAAATTTTCAAATACAAAAATATTTTATATTGCAAATTAAATGATTAGTATAAAATTATTAACCGTGCGTTTAATTGATTTTAAATTTAAATAACACTTGGGCGGGCATGCTTTTATGTTTTAAGCTTTAAATATAGATAAATCTATTATGTGTAAAAGAAGTCATAAAATCTAAAGGGCGGGGTATGTAAATAAAGTTAAAAAATTATTTTCACTCCCCACCCACTAGGCTTTTTAATTTAATATGCATATAAACTTTTTATTTTCTTATTATCAAATTAGAATTTTTCAGCTGCCCATCCAAGTATTTTTTAATTTAGAATTCATATACCGCACGCAGAATAAAATTTCAAATATATATCTATTAATAATTATAATTTAAATGATAAATAAAAATCTATTTACCGTGCGTTAAATAAATTTTTATGATATAACAGTGCTTATCCATTTAGAAAGCTCATCAGGTGTTATAGCTGCAACTTTAGCTCCTATTTTGGCAAACTGTTTAGCAGCCTCCTTATCATAACTTGCATCTGCATTATAGTCCAAAGCAGGAAGCACAAAAAGTTTAGACCTTGATTCTATTATATCCCTAGCACTTTTATACATATACTTATAATCATTGCTGTCATACAAATCACTTATAAGAAGAACCATAGTTTTATCAGGAACAGTTGTAATCTTTTTAGCATATTCCAAAGCCATAACAATATCAGTACCACCTCCTAACTGCACTTTAAATAATACATCTATTGGATCTTTTACACTGCCGCTTAGATCAACTATTGAAATGTCAAATATTATCAGTTTTATTGATAAATATGGAAGATTAGAAAATATAGATGCCATTATTGAAGAATATATAACAGAGTCAAGCATAGAACCGCTTTCATCTATTAATATTATTATATTCCAAGGATTATATTTTTTTATGTTCTGATTGAAATATAATTTATCTACAAAAATAGTTTTATCTTCTATGTTATAGTTTTTTAAATTATTTCTTATTGTTTTTTTTATATCAAGATTTTTGAATATTTTATTTTGTGTTGTAGAATTAGGAAGTTTTTTCCCATAGAAAACTTTTTTTATATCGCTTTCCATTTTCTTTTTTATATCATCAACAACCTTTCTTACTATATCATAAGCAAGTTTTTTGACACTGCCGTTCATCATATCTTTGAATGTGAGAATATTTTTTAAAAGCTCCATATTAGGCTCCATCTCTTTTAAAATATCCTCATCAGTAATCATCTCTGTAAGGTTATATTTCTCTAAGGCATGGGTCTGCATAATTTCAACAGTTTTTTTAGGAAATAGTTTTTTTACCTTTGCAACCCAAGAAGGAACAGTTAAAGCACTTTTTTCTTTACCGCCCCTATTCTCTTTACTTTCAAAATCTGCATACCCTGCTTCTCTGCTGTATTCTCTGTCATACAAAAAACCTAATGCACTATCAATTTCAGAATATCCGCTTTCAAGCTCTATATTATCTTCAGCAAAACTTCCAAGTATTAAACGCCATCTTGAAGCATTTTTATAATCTATATTACCATTATCCATATAGTAATAATATAAATAAATAAACAAAAAATCAAATTTTTTTATAATTTAAAACTTTATTACATACCCCGCCCTCTATCTTTTCTGCTCTATTTTGTAATTTTAGTATTTAATTTTTTTATAATATTAATAAGAAATCAAAGCACCCGCCCAAGTTTTTTTAAGATTTAAAATCTTTACTTATTTAATATTATTTTGTTTTTATAGTATGATTAAAAAAATTATAATTTCAAATTACATATCATTTTATGATGAAACTGTTTTAGATTTAAGTGTAGATGTTAATGCAGCGAAAACAAATGAATGCCGATTTATAAAGAAAATAAATAACGATGAATATATATCAAAATTATGTCTCTTATACGGCTATAATGGTTCAGGTAAAAGTAATTTAATTAATGCTTTAAAATATATTCTTTATTCTAATAATGGATATATAACTTCAAGCGATGACAGTATCAAAAAACTTTTAGATCCGAATATGATTTATGGAAAAAATGATAAAAGCCGATTCTGTTTGGAGTTTTATTCAAATGATGAATGCATACTATATTTATATGAATTAATATTGGATAATCAAAATAAAAAAATATATTCAGAAAAATTGCTTAAAAATAATAATATTATAGTATTTGAAAGAGAATTAAACTCTATAAAAGAAGGTATATTTCATTATAATAAATATATTCCGGATACAAATACATTTTTAAGTTTTATAAATGAAGAAAAAATAGATGAGTATAGAGAAGAAGTAAATTATTATCTTTCATTATTTAAAAATTTATGTTTTTTATTCCCATTTACCAATGAAGCAGATTTTTCATCTTATG
The DNA here is from genome assembly GCF_001746205.1 of Brachyspira hampsonii. Lineage (NCBI taxonomy): Bacteria > Pseudomonadati > Spirochaetota > Spirochaetia > Brachyspirales > Brachyspiraceae > Brachyspira > Brachyspira hampsonii. Next base: position 243,799 of record NZ_MDCO01000006.1, on the reverse strand, counting down.
CCATAGTTGAGGCTTTTGAGTATTTTAATAAATATAATATATGGGATATATATAAAAAACTTCTTTCCTTAATTGATATAGATGATTTGAGTATAGAAAATGCTGTATCCCGAAATGAATTTTCTTTTATCATAGATAATAAAAGGCTTGTAACTAAACATGATAACTATACAAATGATTTTGATGAAGTAGAATCTGAAGGAAGTAAAGTTTATGCTATTAATCTGATTTATATATTAGTTTCTTTAATCAACGGCACATTATCAATAGTTGATGAATTTAACGGCATTCAATCAGAATTATTGGAATTTATTATAAATTTATTCGGTAATAATTTTTTTAATGGTATTAAAGATATAGAAGCAGATACCTCTCAGCTTATACTTTCCACACATGATTCATCACTTATGAGCATAAATGGTACTATGCTTTATAATTATTTTATAATAAATAAAGAAAATAATATCAGCAGTATTTACAGGATAGATTATTTAAGCAAAAAAAATAATAATTTAAACATCAATAATTTGGAAAAAGAATATAGAAAAAATAGATTTGGGCTTCCAAAGAAAGAAATAAATATATTTAATTAATATTTATATATATATAAAGATCCCCTATTATCATATGGAGCTTCAGTTGAATTGATTTTAAAAGCCGTATTGCAGTCTTCTATAGACTTATCGAAATATTTTTTATCGCCTGAATTTTTATATTTAGTAAAATATAAAGCACTTCTATTATTAAGAGCATATATATTATTATAATCTATTTGTATAAGTTCATTAAAATCATTTATAGACCTTTTAAATATATTTTCATCACCGCCTATTTTATACTTTACTGAATACAGTGTTGCTCTGTTATTAAGAAGTTCTACATCCAAATGATTAGCTGATAAAGCATCGTTAAGAATAATTAAAGCAGTATCATAATCTTCTTCTGATTTTTTACATTCATATCTTATAGAATATAATATAGCTTTATTATTTGAAATAATCTCGCTTTTAGAATACAAAGATAAAGCATATTGGAAATATTCACTAGCTTTTTTAAAATACTCATCTTTATTTTCTCTTCCAAACATCTTGGTATACAAAATACCCGCCCCATTCAAAGCTAAATAATTCCTATCATCTAATTGAAACATTTCCTCTATTATTTCTAAAGCTTTATCATCTCTTGAATTTTTAATTTCTTTTACTAAATTTTTATACATTTCTTCTATTTCAATCTTTAAAGCATCGCTGGAAGATGAGTCAATCAAATTTGATATAGGATTAGAAGATTGATTTTGATTATCCTTAACATTTTCGTTTGTATTATTATTGACATACGAAACATTATTATTGATACTGTTATTTGTAAAATTAATTACCAAAGTGAATATAAACATAATCACCGATATAAATAATAAAGCATAAGTAGTTGTTTTTACATTATTCTTAATTGTATAATCTATTGAAAATTTCAGAGAATTGAAATGCGGAGTTATTCCCAATCTTACTTGTTCTTTAACTAAATTTGTAAATTCATTTGCTATGGCATAATTATTTAATTCTTCTTTGAAGTATAAAGTCATCATGTCCATATATTTACTTTCCATTCTTAGAGAAAGAGAATTAGTAAAATTCTCAAGCTCTCTTCTTATCCTACTTTCTGCTCCTATACTGTATATGTTATATGTAATAGAAAATACTAAGAGTAATATTGGAAATAGTATTAATATAACTAAATTGAGTTTTCTTATAGTTTTTTCTTTCATTTCTTGTAAAAAACCTTTTTACCATTACATATATTTTAACATATTTATTCAAATAATCAATTTATATTCGCGTCTGAGAGGAATCGAACCCCCAACCGGCGGAACCGAAATCCGCTGCTCTATCCAATTGAGCCACAGACGCTATTAATATTATTTACTATAATACTTATCGGCAATTATGAACTATAGTTTACAATTTGTATTTACACAAATACATATAGTTTTAACGAAGCATAGGTGCAAACCGTGTTCCTACTTGAAATCCTATTTCCAATGCATCTTCTCTAAAGTTAGAATTTTTAACTTGGAAACCGAAATCATAATTCAAATAAACTCCTACATTAAAAGCTATATTATCTACAAAGAAAATTGAATAATCTGCAGTAAGTTTAATATATGGTATTACAGGTATTTTATACATATCTTTAATATTATTAAAATTTAGCTTTTCTATATCCTGATTTTTATGATATTGCTGCACATATGCATCTATGGATACAATTTCACTTGCTATAATTGCATATAATGGTATTTTCACTCCGAAACCTAAGCCAAGAGAAAAATTTCCTTTGTTAAATTTAGGCAGCAAACCTAATTTAAGGCTGTGAATTCTAATGTTTTTAGTTAAAGTATCCTGTATCTTGAAAGAACCTATATCTTTTATTTTAACTATAGAAGTATAAGAGTTATACTGATATCCAATTTCAGCTAAAGCACTTATTCCAATATCATCATATATATCAAATAAATATCCAAGTTTAACAGATGCCCCAGCACTTGCATTTAATTTTCCGCTAAGTTCTTCTATATTAGCAGAAGAATCATAGCTTACTCTAAGATTAGGTTTTCCTATAGGTAAAGTAATGGAAGCACCTACAGGCATATCTATTATAGCTTCAAATCCGCTTTCTGCCAAAAGTAATGTATTTGTAAATATTAAAGAAAAAATTATAATTAAAAAAATTCTTATTTTTTTCATAATAAAATCCTATTAAAAACTTTAAAATCCGTAACGAGGTTTTTCATCTTTCTTATTCATATTTCCGTTTCCAAATCTAACTCCTACCTGAGCGGTTATATCCAAACTATCTAATCTAACATCCTGAGAAGCTTCTTTTAAAGGAAGTCCGAAATCGTATCCTAAATAAACCCCTAATGAAAGAGCAAATTTTTCTGTAAAAAAGAAATTATAATCAAAATTAAGTTTTACATACGGTATTGGACTTTTACTATAATCATTTTCTATGTCTTTTCTGCTTAGTTTCTCTTTAATATCTTCTTTTTTTTCTCCGTCATATTGTATTATAAGTCTGCTGTATTCATATTCTGCTGCCAATGGAATTTTTACTCCGAAACCAATACCTATAGCAAAATTCTCTATATTAATTTCAGGCATAACTCCAATTTGAATGCTATGAGTTTTTAAGTATAAATTTAATGAATTTTTTAATATACTGTCTTGAATTTTAGCCTCGCTAAAAGCAGAAGCTCCATAAGTATCATAACTATATCCTAATTCCAGCAAAGGAGTAATTCCTATTTTACCTAAATCAAATATATATCCTAATTTAGTATTAACTCCTGTATTAATCCCTAATTTATTAAGAGGTTCTCCCAAAACTAAACCATCAGCTATACATACTGATAACCCCACAGGAACTTGAAGTTTAGCTACAAAACCGCTTTCTGCAAATATTTTTATACTGAATGATAATATTAAAATAATGATTAAAAATATATTTTTCATTTTGTTCATTATAATCATCTCCTATATGCCGATTATATTATGTTAATATGAGAAAAATATCAAGTTATATAAAAAATTACAATATAGGAGCAAATCTAAGAGCAAGCTGAATTCCTGTATCAAAACTATCAATTCTATTATCTGTATCTTTTGTAGAAATACCTATATCATATCCAATATATGCACCCAAATTGAAAGCTAACTTACTTGTAAAAAAGAAAGAATAATCAAATGTCATTTTCACATAACCTATAATAGACGATGAATAATCAGAAGATTTATAATCTTTTTTCAAATAATCTTCTGTTTTTGAAGTGCTGCCAAATATATTTATAGTTTTTATAGTTTTACTTTCGCTTGTTCCTGAGATTGGTATTTTTACTCCGCCGCCTATACCTAAAGAAAAAGCCCCGAAATTAAGTTTTGGAATAATACCTATTTGAAAACTATGCAGATACAAACTATTTTCTATATTATATTCCTCGCTTCCTCCAAATGCTGAAACACTATGATATAATGAATATTTAAAACTATCATAACTATATCCTAAATCAGCTAAAATACTTAATCCGAATTTTCCAAAAGCAAACATATAACCAAGCTGAGCATTCACTCCTGCATCAAATCCTGCTTTAGTATTGATTTTAGGGGCATTTCCTATCGATTCAATTTCTCCATTGAATATTCCAAAAGATGCACCTAAAGGTATATTAAGTAAAGCTTCAAAACCGCTTTCTGCAAATAATTTTATGTTAAATGATAGTATAAAAATTAATAATATATTTATTATCTTTTTCATTATAGTTTGGAATCCTCTTTCATTAAAATATTTTAATAAATATATTATTTAATATCAAGCATAATTTTAATAAAAACCTGCATATTGATTATATGCAGGTTTTGATTGTATATATATTTTTATTAATTTCCAACTCTAGGTCCGAATTTTAATCCTAACTCAATTCCTAAATCTAAACTGCTTACAGAGGCATCTTTAAAAGATGTGTACTCCTCTTTAATAACAGGTCCTATATCAAAACCAATATATGCCCCCAATATAAATGCCAAATGATCATTAAAAAAGAAAGAATGATCAAATGTCATTTTTACATAACCTATAATAGGCAATTCAAAGTAAGAAAATTTATAATCTGATTTTGATGTAGTATTTCCTCTTATATTATCTTCAATATGATTTTCAATAGTTCCAGCCATAGGAATTTTTATACCGCCTCCTATACCCCAAGCAAAGTTTCCAAAATTGAATTTAGGAAGAATACCTATTTGAAAATTATGCATATACATACTTTGAATTCTTTCATACTTAACTGTAATTGTTCCTGATAAATCTAAATAATCTGAAAATCTATAGCTGTCATAGCTGTATCCTAAATCTCCTAAAAGACTTAATCCAAAATTGCCGAAATCAAACATATAGCCTATTTGAAATTGAACACCTGCATCAAATCCTGGTCTTCCGCCAAGTGCACTTTTTGTTCCTAAAACATTAAGAGATGGTTCAAAGTTTGAAGGTATTCCAAAAGATACTCCTAAAGGCACATTCAGGACAAATTCAAAACCGCTTGCGGCAAATACTTTGATATTAGCTGATAATATCAAAACAATAACTAATGATAAATGTTTTATTCTATTCATTTTTTATAATCTCCATTAACTATTTTTAATTAATTAATTATAATCTACATTAATTTTTATTAAAAATCAACAATATAAAAAGAATTTTATACTTAATTAAGTAGTATTTTAATATTCAAATTGCATAAATATTAAAATATTTAATCAGCAATTTTTGGGGCAAATCTTAAGCCCAACTGAATACCTACATCAAAACTATCTATTCTATTATCTGGATTAACTTTTGGAGAAAGACCTATATCATACCCTATATAAGACCCCAAAACAAAAGAAAATTTATCGCTGAAGAAAAAATACTGATCAAATGTAATTTTAACATAGCCTATAATATTTGATGTAAAAAATGAAGAGTTGTAATTTACTTTATTCAATGCATTATATACATATTCTCTTTCAATTGTACCTGAAAAAGGTATTTTTATTCCTCCGCCTATTCCTATTGCAAAGCTGCCGAAATTAAATTTAGGAAGAATACCTATCTGAAAATTATGCAGATACAAATTAAAATTTGCATTATTATTTAAAGCATTAATTGAATATCTATAACTGTCAAAACCATATCCTAAATCTCCCAAAATACTTAAGCCAAATCTGCCGAAATCAAACATATATCCTATTTGAGCCTTAACTCCTGCATCAAATCCCATTTTTGTATTAACTGAAGAAGTCGTTTCTCCACAAATAATACCAAATGATGCTCCTAAAGGAACATTTAGAGACGCCTCAAAACCGCTTTCTGCAAATACTTTGATATTAGCTGATAATATTAAAACAATAACTAATGATATCTGTTTTACTTTTTTCATTTTTTATAATCTCCAATAAAAATTTTTAATAATTTATATTACATAAAATTAAAAATCAACAATCTAAATAAAGAATTTTCTACTTATTATTAATATTAGGCTCGTTTCAAAACTACCATATGTACAATTTATACAAAACATGAATTATATAAAAGTCTTAATTTTTTTACATATTTGGAAATAAATAAACTGTCTTTGCTATAACAAAATATATTCATATAGGAAACTAAATCTGCTATGAGAAATAGACTGATATTAATTATAATTAAAAAAAGAAATGGGCGAAAGACGGGACTTGAACCCGCGACATCCAGATCCACAATCTGGCGCTCTAACCAACTGAGCTACATTCGCCATTTAAACATTAAAAAGAGTTATTATTTTTTATCATATAAAAATTATAAACGATGACAAAGCAACAATGTCGTTTATATACGCGCCAGACAGGAATCGAACCTGTAACCTACTGCTTAGAAGGCAGTTGCTCTATCCAATTGAGCTACTAGCGCATTCGGGATGGTGAGACTCGAACTCACAACCCCCTGCTCCCAAAGCAGGTACGCTAACCAATTGCGCTACATCCCGTTAAATTATGTTTAATCATTATATAATAATTATTTTTTTTGTCAACTATATATTTTGTATTTTAAAATTATCATTTTTATGTATTCTATAGATTTAATCTTATTTTTGTATATAATATTTAATATATGATAATCGGAGTTTTTATTATGAGAGATAAAGATTATTTAGAATTATTATCCAGAAAATACCCTACAATAGATGATGCTTCTGTAGAAATTATCAATTTAAAAGCTATATCTCAATTGCCTAAGGGTACTGAATATTTTTTAAGTGATATACATGGAGAATCTGATGGATTTGAATATCTAATAGGTACTTCCTCTGGGGTAATAAAAGAAAAAATTGAATTACTTTTTAAAAATACTTTGCCTGAACATGACAGAGTGGAATTACAGATATTAATAGTAGATACTAAAAATTTACTAAATAAAAAATCTAATGATCCGGATTTTGCTGATTGGTCTAGAATAACCATATACAGACTTATAAGAGTATGCAAACTAGTAACTAGTAAATATACAAGATCCAAAATAAGAAAAAAAATGCCTTCTAATTTTGCTTATATATTAGATGAACTTCTGCAAACTGATTCTGAAGAAAATAAAGAAAATTATTATTTTTCTATTATAGATTCTATTATAGAAGTATCTGCTGCTGATAAATTTATACTAGCATTATGTCAGCTTATTCGCCAATGCAGTGTAGACAGACTTCATATAGTAGGAGATATTTACGATAGGGGACCTCACCCAGATAAGGTGATGGAAAGTATAATGACTTTTAATGAAGTTGATATCGCTTGGGGAAATCATGATATACATTGGATGGGAGCAGCAAAAGGAAGTTTAATATGCGTTGCAAATGCTGTTCGTTTGGCTATAAGATATAATAATTTTGATTTGCTTGAATATAGTTATGGTATTAATTTAAGGTCTTTATCTTCTTTTGCAAATGATATTTATAAAGATGATCCATGCGAGGTTTTTAAACCTAATACTTTAGATAAAAACATTTATGATGAAGTAGACAAAGATCTTGCCGCTAAAATGCATAAAGCTATATCAATAATACAATTCAAATTAGAATGCCAGCTTATAAAAAGACATCCGAATTATGGAATGAATGATAGAATACTGCTTGATAAAATAGATTATGATAATGGTACTATAACAATAAATAATAAAACTTATGAGCTTAAAGATAAAAATTTCCCTACAATAGATAAAAATAATCCTTTCGAGCTTACAGAATCTGAAAGCACTCTTATACAAACTTTAGCATTCTCATTTATGAATAGCCCGGCTTTGCAAAGACATGCCAATTATATGTATTCAAAAGGAGGTATATACAAAATATTCAATGGAAATCTTCTTTATCATGGATGCATACCTACAAAAGAAGACGGTTCTTTTGATGATGTTTATATAGATAATCAATATTTGTCTGGAAGAAAATATTTAAATCAGGTAGAAGATAAAGTGAGAAAGGCTTTTTACTCAGAAGCAGGAAGCGAAGAGCAATTAAATGCTCTTGATTACTGCTGGTATTTATGGTGCGGTCCTAAATCTCCGCTTTTCGGAAAAAATAAAATGACTACTTTTGAAAGATATTTTATAAATGATAAAGAAATTCATCAGGAACATTATAATGCATATTATTTTTATGTAGACAGCAAAGAATACTGTCAAACCATTCTAAAAGAGTTTGAACTAGATCCTAAAAGATCCCATATAATAAACGGACATGTACCTGTAAAAACTCATAAAGGTGAAAGTCCTATAAAAGGCGGAGGAATACTTCTTGTTATAGATGGAGGTTTATCTAAAGCATACCATAAAAACACAGGAATAGGAGGATACACTTTAATTTCTAACTCTAATATGATGGTAATAGCAGAGCATAGACCTTTTGCCGAAGTAGTTGAATCCGGATTTAAATTAAGTCCTAAATCCATAATAGTAGAAAGATTTGTTAAAAGAATTACTGTTGGAGAAACCGATATTGGAAAAGATTTAGAAAAAAGAATTGATGATTTGCTAGAACTTTTGAATGCATATAGAAATGGTATAGTAAAAGAAAAAGTAAATTAGAGCTATTATTATAGTGAATTATTGATAACTTTAATTTATTATGCTATATATAATAATAAAAATTGTAATTTAAACAACGCACGCAGAGTAGTAAAAAATAAAATAAAAATATAAATTAAAATCTTAGTTATAGATAAAGCATCACTAATCGTGCGTTAAACAGTAATATTTCTTTATAAAAATTTAAGAAAATAAAAATAATAATTTCAAAATAAAATACTCAATAAAAATGTATGGCATTAAAGAAATCAGAAATATTATAAAAATAATTATGCTATTAAAATAGTAAATTCTGGTACGAATATTATTGTCTATAGCCGATACTTATTATTCATTGTAAATCAGTATTCCAATTAGCTGACTGTATCATAATATCAATATCATTAAATGCTTTTGATAATTTATCAAATTCTTTTTGCATTTCTTTGACATTAACTAATACTGTCATTTTTACTTCATTTTTTGCTGTTCTAAAATCTTTGCTGTTTACTTCTTTCAAAACGCTTTTATAAATATCCATTTCTCTGCTTAATTTATCCCTTATATCAATAGCTTCTGATATTGATACTCCTATTTCTAGTTTTGTTGTATGTTCTTTATTGCTGATTTTAACAATTAAATCTGATAATTCATTATTTGTTTCTATATATTCTTTAATTAAATCATTAGGGTCTTCATTATTTTCATTATCTTCTTTTACAACAACATTATTTTTTACCCTTTTTTTTAGATTATCAATTTTTTTTATATATTCATCTTTTTTTAATAATGCTTCTCCTAGTTTCATAAATATTCTCCTTTTAATTTCTTTGACATAAATTTATTTTGTAGTATTATATATCTAAAGGTAAAAATATGAACAGATTATCAAAAATAATAATAATATTTTCTGCTTTTTTTATATCCAGCTGTCTTAATTTTAATACAGGTTCATTATCTTTTGACAGTAATAATGGAATAGATGATAAATATTATGGAACTTATGAAGGCTCAATTACAGTAAGAGAAAATAATAATTTAAGTTCTCAGGCATTTGTTAGCGTAACATTAGGAAGCGGAAGTGCTTTATCTATAAGAATGAACGGAAGTCTTATAAACTTCTATAATACTGCCTATAAAGAAAATATAATAAAAGTTTCTGACAATGTATATAAAGTTTCTATTACTTCATCGGGATATAAATATGATTTTACACTATCTTTCAATAATAGTTACATGAATTTTTATTTTTATGCCAATAATAATACCTTAGGCGAAGGCAATTTAACAAAGATAAGATAATTATATATTTTTTATAAAAACGCACGCAAAGTAGAATTTAAAATATAAGTTAAGTAAGAATTATAATTTAAACAATTAATAAAAATGCATTTACCGTGCGTTATATGTATTTTAAATTTAAAAAATCTTGGGTGGGTGCTTTAATTTCTGATTAGGCTTTAAATATAATTAGAATTGCAATTTCTAATATAGTATCAAATTTTAAAGGGCGGGAAATTATAATAAAACTTAATTATATTGAAAATTATTATCTATATAATTTTTTACTTCTATTAAATCATTAAATTTCTTATATGATAATTCTTTTTCATCTTCTTCAGATAGTAAAAGCAAATCAGGAACATAAAATCTTTTTTCTATATCAGCATTTTTAGCAGATAATAAACCATTTTTAGAATCTTCTAATATTATTACATTATTTTTATCAGCATTGAAATAACTGCATGCATTATTATATAAATCAGGATAAGGTTTTGGAAATTTTACATCATCTCCGCAAATTATATAATCAAATTCTTTTTTGATATTAGTTTTATCTAAATACAAATCAACTTTTCTTTTTATGCTTGAACTTGCTATAGCTTTTTTTATTTTTTTATCTTTTAAAAAATTAATAAGCTTAATAGCACCCTTTTTTATATTTATACCATCTTCTCTTACTATATTAAAAGCCTCTTCAATTTGATTATTTATAATATCTTCAAATGTTTTCTCATCAATTTTTGATATTTCTATAATAGTATTTTTTATAGAAGCTTCATTTGAGCCTAATATTTTACTGAAGAATAATTTTTCTACATTAATATTGATTTTATAATTTTTAAAAGTTTTTTTCCAAGCTTTTAAACTTATAGTTTCAGTATCAAGTAAAAGCCCATCCATATCAAATATTACTAAATCTAATTTATTCATAGTATTTATAAACCTTAAATTTACTGATTAATGATAATAATATAATACTGATTTTTTTCAATATTGAATTATAATTTTTATTTATGCTAATCCCACCCCATTTCATCGCATATTCTTTTGGTAGCTTCATAACCTTGTTTAGATAAATTAATAATTTTTTGTCTGTACTCATCTTTTAATCTATTATCAGCTAAATCATAACCTTTAGACTGTAATTTTCTAATATTTTATCGAATATTCTATCAGCATTTTTAGCATGTATAAAATATATTAATGCAAATAAAAATATTGATATTAAAAATAAATTTATAATTGTAAATTTAATTTCTATGTCTTTCATAAATAAACCTCAGATGATTTATTATATTAAACATCATTATCAAAATTATTAGACAATATATAAATACTAAGAATTAAAAATTACCGCACGGTAAGCATATTTTTAAATATAATAAAAGTTGAATTATTAATCTATTTATATTTTTAATTTAGCTAACCGTGCGTTGTTGGATTTTTAAAATTTAAAAAATGCTTGGGTGGGGCTGTAAATTCTAATTAAGCAATAAAGAAATAAAAAACAGAAATAAAAGATAAGATCAAAAAACATAAAGGGCGGGTATATGTAATAAAAATTAAGCAAGTATAAATGACAATTTTTGACACATGCATATACTATAATAACAATATTGAATAAATATTTAAGGAGTATATTTTATGGATATTTTTGAAATTATAATGAATGCAGTTGATGATTTTGATGAGAGATTTGAAAATGTTTTAGAGGCATTGAGTAACAAAATAGAAGGTAAAAAAATAGATAATGAAGATTCGGCAGAAGGGATAGAAAATAGAGAAGAAACAAATATTATAGATATATCAGCAGAATACATTTCAGAAGAAAATATTGATAATTCAAATAAAATACATATAGGAAAAATAGATAATAATTAAGAATTACTTGCTGTATAAAATTTATATATAAAATAAAACTTGAATTTCAATTATTTTTTACATATAATTATTATAGAACATATTTAATCGGAGTTTAGTATGGACTTTAATTTTACCATGCCTTATGACAATGATTTAACAGAAGAAGAAAAAACTGCAATAGATGAGTATGTGGATAAAGTTTATGAAGAGTTCAAAGATAATGGAAAACAATTAACAAGATTAGCAGCACAGGCAAGCTCAGCAATATCAGAAGGAAAAGCAAAAGCAGAAAAATTAGCTAATCAGGTATTTTTGAAAAATTTATGGTGAGATATTACAGGTAAAAATAGAAAATTAAGAGGCGAGATAGACAGAGATTTTGCAGTATCTCAGCAGGCAAGCATAAAGATGATACACAAACTAGCACAGCAGGGTAAATTAACTTTTGATGCTATAATGGGAGTAAACTGCAAACTTAACTGCCTAGTTACTCAAATAGATAAAGAATTTAATGAACTGTATTCTCAAATGCAGAAAATGATGACTATGTCAATGTCGGCTTTGATTAGAGAGTCTACAAGAATAGATAAACTAGAAAGAAGTATGAATGTTGTACATCTTGAGTCAACAATAGAATATTTAGAGTTTGACGGAGTATTGTATAAAGACTTAGAAAATAATAATGAAAAAATGCTATGTATTATTTCTGATTTCTTTTTGGCTACTAAAGGCAGCTACTCGCTTAATGACTTGATGATGTTAAAACCAATGATGGATAAAATAGGAATAAATCCAAGCGATAAAATAAGTATGATTAGCCTTTATAATACGCTTTTATCTAATAGTAAAATAGCTGATAAATTCTTTGAGGCATTGGACAAAGCAAAATTAAATGAGCTTGAAGATATAGAAGTGCCTTTGCTTGGCAATATAAAAAAGATAGAAAAACTAGAAACAGATGAAAAATATATTGTAGACAGCATAGTTGATATGTCAGGTAAAGATGAAAAAGAAGTACAGTTTAATTTGCTAAAAAATTATGCAGCTAGTAATTTAAATATGGATTTGGAGAAAGAGAATTCATATTTTGATTTGTCAGTAGCTATGATAAACGAATTGACAGATATAGACTTAGTGGAAATAGAAGAAAAAAAAGAAACTCCTAAAATATCAGCCTCAGCAAATTTAATTTTTGATTTAGCAATAGAATTGTTAGAAAAAGAAGGAGATTTTGAAGGAAGTTTATATTTATTAGAAAAGGCTAAAACTCAGGGATTAGATACAGCAGAATTATATCAAAAAAATGGGAGAAGCTTTATTAAATTTAAGTAAATATGAAGAAGCAAACAAATATGAAGAAGCTGCTATAAACTTTGATTTATCCGTTAAAAAAGGATTAGATAATTATTATAATAACTATAATAAACTATGAGTTATGTATATGCTAGAGATTCTCAAAAGGCAAAAGAACCTATGATAAAAGCAGTTAAATTAGATCCAAATAGTTATGATGCAAATATTAATTTAGGTGTAATATACAGAGTATTTAAAGAAACTCAAAAGCTGTAGAATATTATGATAAAGCTATAAAAATAAATAATGAAATACCTTTGGCATTTATGAATAAAGCTGAAGCGTTACTAACAAGTGGAGGCAACAGATTTTTAATAGAAGAAGCATTAAATAGAGCTATGGCATTAGACCAAAGTTTAGCAAACGAATTAAAAACAAAATCTGGAAATTTTTATAAAGATTTATCATCAAAACTTAAATATTCTTTTTATAAAACAATAGATCAAAATGAAGAATATGATGAAGATAATGACAATGAAGGTGAAAATTATGTACTAGAAATGAATAACAACAGAATAATTGGAGATATTGATTTTATAGCTTTTACTTTGGAAGATAAAGGATATAATTATGATGTTATATTATCTATTTTAGAAAAATTAAAGAAAGCAAAATCAAAAAAGTTGAAATTAGAAATAAAGTGAGAAAACATTATGGATAAATTGGGGCTTGTTTTGGACGGCGGAGGCGGTAAGGGCGCTTATCAAATCGGCGTTTGGAAGTATTTAAAAGAGGTTGGGCTTGACAGAAATATAAAGGCTGTTTCGGGGGCTTCTGTAGGGGCTTTGAATGCATGTCTTTTTGCTTTGGACAATCACAATCTAGCCGAGAAAATTTGGACTAGAGAAATCAAAGACAAAATATTAAGCATTGACATAGAAAGCACTATTAAAGGTTTCGGCAAATATGGTGCTATGCTTATGACCAATCCCGCTGTTGCTGCTTTTGTGGGTATTCTTGCTTCTACAGGTGTTCTCTCTAGGGACGGACTTGTGAGCATCATAAACAAGCATATTGATTTAAACTATATTTCAAATATGGATTTTCCTATTTACTGTGCCTGCACTCATATACCTTCATTCAATGCCCATTATTTCAAATTAAATGGAAGAAGTGAAAAGGATATGATTGATATACTTCTTGCATCATCTGCCATACCTATTTTATTTCCTGTAGAGAAAGTTGACAGCGAGGTATATTTGGACGGAGGTATAAAAGATAATTCTCCTCTTACTCCGCTTTATGATGAAGGCTGTACTGATATAATGGTTATACATTTGAAGGCTGATGAGATTATAAAAGACAGAAGAGATTCATCGGCTACTATATACGAGATATGTCCTCAGGAAGATTTAGGCAATCTTATAAATGGTACTTTGGATTTTTCTCCAGAAGGTGCATACAGGAGAATTGAACAGGGTTATAATGATGCCAAAGAAGTTTTAGAAGCTGCTGTTGAAATTGCTAAGGCTCAGGCTGGGATAATAAGAGATTTAGATATTATGAAAAGTCATGAAAAAGCATTCAAGCAAAATAGGAAACAAGCACTAGAAGAAAGACAGAAATTAAAAGCTAATTTAAACAGCACAATGGAATCATTTATAAACATAGAAGAGGCTAAAAAAAATTATCTAAAAGAACAGAAAAGAAAAAATATTGAATAACAGATTTAAAATTCTATTTAACGCACGGTGAGCAAAATTTTAAAGCATAATAAAATTTGAATTATAATATAAATTTATATTTTTAATTTAGCTAACCGTGCGTTGTGGGATTTTTAAAATTTAAAAAACGCTTGGATGGGTGCTGTAAATTCTAATTAAGCAATAAAGAAATAAAAAACTGAAATAAAAGATAATATTAAAAAAGCATAGAGGGTGGGAATGAGAATGGATTTAAAAAATAAAAGCCCCACTATGTAAATATAATGGGACTTTTTTATTAATTAAATTTGATTTTATTCAAAAAATTATTCTTCTATACTTAAATGAAGCTCTTCTAACTGATCAGCATCAACTGTAGAAGGACATCCGCTCATTAAACATTGACCTTTCTGAGTTTTAGGGAATGCTATAACTTCTCTAATACTGTCTTGTTTTTGAAGAAGCATAACAACTCTGTCTATACCATAAGCCATACCGCACATAGGAGGAGCACCGTATTTTAATGCATCAAGTAAGAATCCAAATCTTATTTTAGCTTTCTCATCATCTATACCTAAAAGACTAAATATTTTAGCCTGCACTTTACTGTCATAAATACGCTGACCGCCGCCGCCTATTTCATTGCCGTTTAATACCAAGTCATAAGTATCGCTTCTTACTTTTAGTACATCAGTATCTAATAAGGCAACATCTTCAGGTACAGGAGCTGTAAATGGGTGGTGAGTAGCGGATATTCTTTTTTCTTTATGATCATACTCAAATAATGGGAACTCAACTACCCATAAGAAATTTAACTTATCTTTATCTATTAAATTTAATTTCTCAGCGACTCTTAATCTTAAATTACCCAAAGCATCGAATGTAACTTTAGGAGTGTCCGCAACAAAGAATAATAAATCACCTTTCTCTGCTCTAGTAACTTCTAATATTTTTTTCTGATTGTCTTCAGAGAAGAATTTTACTATGTTTGATTCAAGTCCTTTATCAGTTACTCTCATCCAAGCAAGTCCTTTAGCTCCGAAAATGCCTACATATTTTGTGAAGTCATCAATATCTTTTCTGCTTAATTTTTCGCCGCCTTTTGCATTCAAACATCTTATTATAAATTTATTATCTAAAGCATTTTTAAATACTGCAAAATCACAGCCTCTAACAGCATCTTCAACATTGATAAGTTTTAATTCAAATCTAGTATCAGGCTTATCGCTTCCATACATCTCCATAGCATCATAATAATTTAATCTAGGAAACGGAGTAGGCAAATCAATGCCGTAAACATCTTTAACTATATTAGCAGTAACATTTTCCATAATAGAAAGGAATTCATCAGTATTAAGGAAAGAAGTTTCAATATCAACCTGAGTAAACTCCGGCTGTCTGTCTGCTCTTAAATCTTCATCGCGGAAACATTTAGCTATTTGATAATATCTATCAAAACCTCCTATCATAAGTATTTGCTTAAATATTTGAGGCGACTGAGGAAGAGCATAAAAATCTCCAGCATTTAATCTTGAAGGAACGAGGAAATCTCTTGCACCTTCAGGAGTGCTTTTATTTAATATAGGAGTTTCTACATCTATAAATCCATTATCAGATAAATGTTTTCTAAAAGCATTAGTAATTTGGAATCTTTTATATAAGTTGTTGAATACAGTAGGTCTTCTTAAATCTAAGTATCTGTATTTTAACCTTATATCTTCACCTGTATCAATATCATCTTCAAGAAGGAAAGGAGGAGTTTCAGAAGTATTAAGAAGCTCCATTTTTTCAACCATAACTTCTATTTCACCTGTAGGAATTTTAGGATTAATCATTTCAGGGCTTCTAGCTCTGATTTTACCTTCTACACTAATAACATATTCACTTCTTAAATCCTGAGCTTCATTATGTGCTTCTTTGCTTATTTCAGGATTGAAAACTATTTGAACAAATCCTGTTCTGTCTCTTAAATCTACAAATATTACACCGCCATGATCTCTTCTTCTCAATACCCAACCGGCTAACTTAACTTCTTTACCGATATCATCTTTTGTTAATATTCCATTATAGACACTTTTAAAACGCATATTGATCCCTCTTTTTTAATTGATTATTTGTTTTATTGTTTAAAATTTATTAAAAAGTAAGATACATTTCTTTTTTGAATAAACATAATAATTATATTATAAATAGGTATAAAAATCAACAAGCTAATAAAATATGTATCAATTTTTATATTAATTTGTTGACAATATATATTTTTTTGATATATTATTAGATTCTAACATATTATTCAAATAAATAACTAGGATTTTACAAAAATAAAAAAAATACTACCTTTAATTTTAGTCATATCCGCATTTATAATAACATCATGTGCAGACAATAATCCCAATAATCCTAAAGAAATAACCCTAGCAGAAAGAGCAGGTACATACACATACACATCTACTATGAATAATACGCTAGAAATAGTATTAAATAATCAGGCACAAGTAACATCAATAAAATGTAATGGCAGTGAAAGTTTAAGTTTAGATCAGCCTATTACAATAAAAGAAGGTGCTGATTATACTGGAACAACTATCGCCACATTTGTATGTTATGAAAGTATAATGAGGCCTGATGGTATTATTATGATTTTTCCTGTAATTTATAAAATATATTTTAAAAGTGCAACTGATGCTTCTCAAGGTGCTATACTTAAATCACAGCTTGGAAGAATTTATCCATAACAATTTGATGAAATTATGGCTAAAACTCTTGACCTAACTTATACTGCTAATTAATATTAAATATATATGAAGAACATATTCTTTAGTGTAATCTTTACAGTAATATTATGCCCTTGTAATAGTCCTTTTAATTCATCAAAAAAGTATTATTACATAAACAAAATAAATCCTAATATAAAATAAAGATTATCCTGATTGCAATAGTTAATCTTGATAATTATTTAATAGCAATAGATAGATACAGTAAATATATATTCGCTTATGCTAAAATTACAAAGTATGTTAATCTATTAGGACAGCTTCTTCCCACCGAGTTTGAAGATATATAGCATCATCATCTAGGTTATAAATTTTATGAGTACGATTCTATAGACTTTATTGATAAAAACAAAAATATAATACTATATCAATATCAGTTTCATGCTTTCCTAATAAGTATGCATAAGGATAAAAAAGATATACAGTCTTATTTATATAGAATATTATATTACGATTGTTTTCCATATAAAGATAAAATTATAAAAAATATTTTTTAATAAAAAATATGATTCCTATAACAAAAAATTAATATCTCTAAATTATAATTAAAATCAAAGCTTTTAAATATTTTTATAATTTCTTTTATCGTTTCTCCAGAAGCATAAACATCATCTATTAAGAGTATATTTTTATTTTTGAGTTTATAATAATTTACTATTTCAAAAGCATTTTTAATGTTTTCACTTCTCTCTTTTAGAGCTTCCAAAAATTTTTGTTCTTTTATATCTTTTTTTATTTTTATAAGTTTATATTTTTCTATATTGAACTCTTTAGAAATATAATCAGCAAAAAAATCCATTACACCGTTATTTTTATTTGAAGGCACATAAAGTATAATGTCAAATTTTTTATTATTTGTTTTTATATAATCATAATAATAATTTTTTATTTGCTCTATTATTTTTATAGGAAAATCAATATCCTTTTTTTTAAATGCCCTTAATTCATCGCCAAGCTCTTTATACAAATCGCCTAATGCTGTTATTGGTATATTATCTACGCTGAATTTTTTATAAGCAGTAAAAATATTACTCATTAGTTTTATCTTTCAATATTAAGTACATTATACTCGCAAAAATCCAATTTACTATTATTCCTTTATATCCCGAAATAACTCCGTTGAACCAAGTATTAATATTGAGATCAAAAATAAATGTGAGAATTACAGATGATAATCTTCCAACTATCAAAGCAAATAATGAAGTTAATATAAAAGATATATTTTTATTTTTCATTACACTTATTAAACTTGCAAATACAACTCCTTCAAATATTAAAAAATATAATGCAGGAGGCATAGGCATATTGGTAAGAAAATAATTCAAAATAGGTGATATAAAGCTAAGCATTATTAAAAATATAGGATTTAATATATAAGCTCCCAAAGACAATGCAAAAAATATAGGCAGAAATTCTGTACCTTTAAATCCGAAGTAATGTGTTATAATAGGTGAAGCCAAACTTATAATGCTTAATAAAAATAATATAAAAATATTGACATTAATTTTTCTAAAAGATAAAGTTTTCATAAAAAATCCTAATTAAATTATTTTGTTTTGCTATGCATTATACTCAATATATGCATATTTGTCAAAATTTACTTATGCAGTAAAGATAAGAAATTAAATTAAGTTGCCCACCCAAATATTTTTTTAATTAAAAATTCATACACCGCACGCAGAATAAAACCTAAAATAAAAATAGATTAATAATTATAATTATTAATCTATTTTTATTTTAGTATGTAAATTATCTTTAAATTATAAGTATAGCCTAAACACAAATTTTATCAATATAATTTACATATAATTTACAAAAAATTTACTTAAAATATATATTTTAACAAATATTATAATACAAATACAACATATATACTTTTTATACCCTAAATAAAGTAAATAAAATTTACTTTTATAGATAATTAAATATAATATAAGCTTTTAAAAAACATTATTTAAATAAAATATTTGAATTTTTCATTGTATAGTATATATTCTATTATCATAAAAATTAATTTATAGGTGCTTATTATGTCAAATATTACAAATAATACGGAAGAAAAAAAAGAACAAATCGAATTATTATCATGTGCTTTGGAGGGAGGCTGTTCTGCCAAAATTCCTCCTGATTTACTCGAAAAAACGCTTGCTCCTTTAATGCAGATAAAAACAGATTCAAATTTGCTTTCAGATGTAGATATAGGAGATGATGCAGGAGTTTATAAAATTTCAGATGATAATGCTTTAATATTTACCGTGGATTATTTTCCTCCTGTAATAGCAGACCCTTACGGATTCGGACAAATAGCTGCATGCAACTCTATAAGCGATATTTATGCTATGGGAGGAGAGCCTAAATTAGCTTTAAATATTACTATGTTTCCAAAAGATGATTCTTTAAATATATTAGCTAATATGCTTAAAGGCGGACAGGATAAAGCAACAGAAGCCGGAGTATTAGTTGTAGGCGGTCATACAATAACAGATACAACAGTAAAATATGGAATGGCTGTTATTGGCTTTGCTAATCCAAATAAAATAACTACAAATTCAGCAGCTAAAGACGGAGATATTATAATATTTACTAAACCTCTTGGAACAGGGGCTTGCTTGGCTGCTATGAGGCAAGGTCTTATCAAGGAATCTCATATAGAAGATGTATTTGATTCTATGAAGACATTAAATAAAAAAGCCTGCTCTGTTATGAATAAATATAATGTTAAATGTGCTACCGATATTACGGGATTCGGACTCATAGGGCATGCATACAAAATGGCTAAAGCAAGCAATGTAACTATAGAGCTTCAATCATCTGCTTTGCCTATGTTTAATAAGAGCTATGAAGTGCTTGATATGGGCTGTATACCGGGAGCTGCTTTTACTAATATGCGTTATGTAGGGGATAATATAAAAGTAGATGATAATGTTGATTATAATTTAAAAATGCTTTCTTTTGATCCTCAAACCTCAGGCGGATTATTTATATGTGCTGATAAAGATAATGCTGAAAATGTATTAGCTGATCTATGGCGTGAGGGCATTGACTGTGCATGCATAATCGGAAAAGTAAAAAATAAAGAAAACGAATATATACATTTAATAAAATAATTCACATAAGTTTTATAGCATATAAATTAATAATTTTATTATAATTGAAAATAAAGCTAAAAATAACTTTGTTTTCATTATTATAGCAAGATATACAGCAATAATAAAAAATAGGGCTTAACTTCATATACAAAGTCAAGCCCTTTTCAAAATTCATTTATATAAATATTTTATCTATTATTTTTTTCTTCCTGAAGTTTTCTTAGCAGGTGTTTTCTTAGCAGGTGCTTTTTTAGAAGCTGTTACTTTAGAAGCTGTTTTTTTAGCAGATGCAGTTTTACTATCTGCTTTTTTGGCAGTTGGTTTCTTAGCAGCAGCTGGTTTTTTAGCTGTTTTAGAACTTATTATTCCCTGAGCAGCAGCAAGTCTTGCTATAGGCACTCTGTAAGGCGAACAGCTAACATAGTTAAGCCCTATACTGTAACAGAACATAACTGTAGCAGGATCTCCTCCATGCTCACCGCAGATACCAACAACAAGTTTTTTATTAGCAGCTCTTCCTTTAGTAACACCGATTCTCAAAAGCTCTCCTATACCTTCCTGATCCAATGATTGGAAAGGATCTTTTTCGTATATTTCTTTATTAACATAGTCTTTTAAGAATTTACCGGCATCATCTCTTGAGAAACCGCCTCCCATTTGAGTTAAGTCATTAGTACCGAATGAGAAGAATTCAGCTTCTGTAGCTATTTTATCAGCAACTAAGGCAGCTCTAGGAACTTCTATCATAGTACCAACTTTATAATCAACTTTAGAACCTTCTTTCTCAAATACTTCATCTGCTATTTTAATAATTCTATCTTTAATGATTTTCAATTCTTTTAAAGTACCTACAAGAGGAATCATTATTTCAGGGTGAACATCTACGCCATTTTTCTTAACTTTAACAGCAGCCTCTAATATAGCTCTAGCCTGCATATCATAGATTTCAGGGTAAGTAATACCAAGACGGCAGCCTCTATGTCCAAGCATAGGATTAAATTCATGTAAAGAATCTCTTATAGCTTTAAGTTTATCAAAAGGAACATTCATTTCACTAGAAAGCTCCTGCAATTGAGAATCTTCATGAGGAATAAATTCATGCAAAGGCGGATCAAGAAGTCTTATTGTTACAGGATATCCATTCATAGCGGTAAATATTCCGATAAAGTCTTCTCTTTGCATAGGAAGAATATTATCTAAAGCTTCATCATAAAGTTTTCTAGGCTCTCTGTATAAAGGCTCAAGTTCTTCTATAGTTTTCTTATCGCCGATTTTTTCAGCAGCTTCTAATTTTTCTTTTAACTGCTTAACTTCTTCAGCAACAAGTATAAGCTGTCTTACACTCTTAATTCTGTCAGCATTGAAGAACATGTGCTCAGTTCTGCAAAGTCCTATACCTTCAGCACCGAATTTTCTAGCAATTTGTGCATCATTAGGAGTATCAGCATTAGTATGAACTTCAAATTTATTTTTTATTCTTATTTCATCAGCCCATTGCATAAGTTTTTTGAAGTCCTCTGACATTTCTGAATCTTTAGTAGCAACCTGTCCTAACATAACTTCGCCTGTAGAACCATCTATAGAAATATAATCGCCTTCATTAATTACATCATCACCTACTTTCATACATTTATTGGAGTAGTCTATTTCCAAAGCACTGCAGCCTGCAACACAGCATTTACCCATACCGCGTGCTACAACAGCAGCATGCGAAGTAGAACCGCCTCTAGCAGTTAATATACCTTCAGCAGCATTCATTCCCTTAATGTCCTCAGGGCTAGTTTCTATACGAACAAGTACAACCTGTTCGCCTGCTTCTTTCATAGCTTCAGCTCTGTCAGCTGCAAATACTACTTTACCAACAGCAGCACCAGGAGAAGCATTTAATCCTTTAGCAAGAACTTTGGCACCTTTTTTAGCTGCAGGATCGAACATTGGGTGAAGCAATTGATCCAAATCAGAAGGATTTACTCTCATTATAGCTTCTTCTTTAGATATTATTTTAGCCTCAGCAAGTTCAACCGCTATTCTTACAGCAGCAGCAGCAGTTCTTTTACCATTACGAGTTTGGAGCATATAAAGCTTGCCTTCCTGTATAGTAAATTCCATATCCTGCATATCACTGTAATATTTTTCTAATTGATTTTTATAGCTTACTAATTGTTTGTATACATTAGGCATAACTTCTTCAAGAGAAGGATACTTAGATTTTCTTTCTTCTTCACTTATTGAGTTATTTTTAGCCCATTCTAAACTGCCTTCCAATGTAATTTCCTGAGGAGTTCTAATACCTGCAACAACATCTTCACCTTGAGCATTGATTAAGAACTCACCATAGAATTTATTTTCACCTGTAGAAGGGTTACGAGAGAAACATACTCCTGTAGCAGAAGTATTTCCCATATTACCAAATACCATAGCCTGTACATTTACAGCAGTACCTAAAAGCCCTCTTATATCATTTAATTTTCTGTATGCTTCAGCTCTAGGGTTATTCCAGCTTCTAAATACTGCATTAATAGCATGCCATAATTGTACTTTAGGATCTTCTGGGAATTCTTCTCCTTTATCCTCTTTATACATAGCTTTATATTTTTCTACTACTATTTTTAAATCTTCAACATCTAAATCTGTATCTTTAACATCTTTTTCAGCTTTTCCAACTTTAGGTGCTATATCTCTTTTTCTCTCGTCTAATATCTCCTCAAACTTATCATGATCAACACCCATAGCAACATCACCGAACATCTGTATAAATCTTCTATAAGCATCCCAAGCAAATCTAGGGTTATTAGTTTTTTCTACAAGACCCTCTACTACTTTTTCATTAATACCTAGATTAAGTATAGTATCCATCATACCAGGCATAGATATAGCAGCTCCTGAACGAACTGAAACCAAAAGCGGCTGTTTTGGATTTCCGAACTGCATACCCATTGCCTTTTCTAGTTTCTTAATATTTTCATCAACTAGTTTTTCTAAGCCTTTAGGATATGACTTATTTTTTGAATAGTAATCACAAACTTCTGTAGTAATTGTAAAACCAGCAGGTACAGGAACTTTACTTTCTGTCATCTGTGCAAGTCCTAAACCTTTTCCTCCTAAAAGAGCCTTCGTTTCTTTAGCGCCTTCAGATTTACCATTACCAAAGAAGTAAACCATCTTTTTTGATGCCATAATAAACTCTCCTCTAAAATAAAATATTCATATAAATTTTAAGTCATTACTTATTTATATAGTATAATGTTATTTTTCTTATTGTCAATTTTATTGTAAAAAATTCAGCGATTTTTTTATATTTAATTAATTTTTAAAATATAACTAGATATTATATTATATATAATTTTTTATTTCTGCATTTTTATCTGATAACAAAAAAATATTTAAATTTTTTTTATATATTGTATAATAATTTCATGTAAAAAGGAAAGTTAAAATATGTTAAAGAAAATAAATATACTCTTTGCCGCATTATTAATAGCTATAAATGCTTACGGAGCAATAGTAATATCAACCTACAGAAAACCCAAAAAAATTACTTATAAATATAAATTGACTGAAAGAGGTAAGGTTTTAGTAGTTCCAAATAATATACTCTTTGATTTTAATAGCAATGAAGTTAATATAGAAAAATATTTAAAAACTTTAAATTATGTTGGTGATGTAACTGCTCTTACAAATATAATGAATATTATTATAGAAGGTCATGCCAGCAAAGATGAAGATAAAAAACCTACAAATGGGTATGATAGAAAGGATATTTTGTTTCTATACAATAGAAAAAACATAGATGATTTATCATATAAGAGGTCTTATAATGTTTATTTAGATATTACAAATGGTCAATCTTCTAAATTAACTAATAATGGTCTTCAGGATTTATTAAATGAATACAGAGACATAAAAAAAAATAGAAGAGTAGAGTTCATTGTAATAGAAAACAGTAATGATATGTATGTATATACTAATTATATTTATAATTTAATAATATCTAATAATTAATTTTTTCATATCATAAAATATATTCAGGTGTTAAAGATATGTATGACAATAATAGAGAAAAACTTTCAAGCAGATTAGGATTTTTATTAGTTTCAGCAGGATGTGCTATAGGGCTTGGCAATGTATGGAGATTTCCTTATATTACGGGAAAATATGGCGGAGCTTTATTTGTTCTTCTTTATTTAATCTCTCTTGTAATATTGGGGCTTCCTATACTTGTAATGGAATTCTCGGTAGGAAGGGCTGGCAAAAGAGATTTAGCCGGTTCTTACAAAGCTTTACAAAAGAAAGGATATAAATGGCATATAGTAGGATATATACAAATATTCGGATGTGTGCTTCTTATGATGTTTTATACCACTGTAGCAGGCTGGTGTCTATCATACTGTTATTTTATGGCGATGGGAAAACTTCAGGGACTTAATCCGCAGCAAGTAAGCGACTTCTTTAACTCCATTCTTGCATCACCTTCTACTTTGATATTTTGGATGACTGTAACTGTAATAATAGCAACTTTTGTATGTATGAAAGGACTTGAAAATGGTGTTGAAAAGGTTACAAAAGTAATGATGACTCTTCTTCTTCTTGTTCTTTTTGTGCTTATAATAAGAGCTATTACTCTGCCAAATGCTAAAGAAGGATTGAAATTTTATTTACTTCCTGATACAAATAAAATGTTCAGCGGAGGTATAAAAGGATTCTTCTCTGTAGCTTATGCTGCTATAGGACAGTCATTCTTTACTTTGAGTTTAGGAATAGGTGCTATGACTATATTCGGAAGCTATATTGATAAAGACTATTCTTTAACAGGTGAATCCGTTATGGTTATGGGACTTGATACTTTAATAGCATTTCTTTCAGGTCTTGTTATATTTCCTACAACTTTCTCTTTTGGAATCAATCCCGGAGAAGGTGCAGGACTAGTATTTTTAACTTTACCTAATATATTTAATTCTATGGTTTTGGGAAGATTATGGGGGGCATTATTCTTCTTGTTTCTATCTATGGCAGCTTTGACAACTATTATAGCGGTATTTGAAAACCTAATTGCATTTACTATGTCTGAAACTAAAATGCCTCGTAAAAAAACTACTATAATAGTATCAATTACTATATTTATATTGAGTTTGCCTACTGCTTTAGGATTTAATGTACTTTCATTTATTAAGCCTCTAGGAGATGGAAGCACTATAGCTGATGGACTTGATTTTTTGGTGAGCAATAATTTTCTTCCTTTAGGCGGTATAATAATACTTATATTCTGTACTAGAAATTTCGGCTGGGGTTGGGATAACTTTATAAAAGAAGCTGATACAGGCAAAGGAATCAAATTTCCTAAATGGGCTAGATTCTATGTTTCATATATTCTGCCTTTTATAGTGCTTGCTATATTTGTGATAGATTATGTAAATAGATTTTTTATTTGATTAAAACATTTATAATTTGCACAGTTTATGTTTTAAATATAAATGAAATTGCTATTATAAACTTAAAATGGCGGGAATTAGAATAAAACATATTTTGTTTAACTTTTAAAATTTCGATATTTATTTTTAAAATTTATTAAAAAATAGGTAAAAAAGCTCATCTATATTTTTTATATACAGATGAGCATTTTTTTATATTAATTTTTTGATATATTTAATATTTTTGTTTTAAGTTCATTTTCTATATTTCTTAATTCTGCTTCAGCTGCTTTTCTTTTCTCTCTGCCCTCTGTCTGTATTTTCATAACTTCATCTAAAGTTGATATTAACTGCTGATTTGTATGTTTTAAAGTTTCAATATCAACTATTCCTCTCTCTGCTTCCTTAGCAGTTTCTATTGTTGAAGTTTTAAGCATTTCAGCATTCTTTCTCAATAATTCATTTGTAGTATCAGTAACTGCTCTTTGTGCTTTTGCAGCCTCATTAGAATGATGAAGCCCTATAGCCAAAACCATTTGATTCTTCCAAAGAGGTATTGTATTTGTTATTGTAGATTGAATTTTTTCTGTCATTATAACATTATTATTCTGTACCAAACGAATTTGCGGTATTGTTTGTATAGAAATTGTTTTTGTAAGCTCTAAATCATGTATTCTTTTTTCAAATCTATTAGCTAAATCTTTTACATCTCTAGCCATTTGTGCATCTTCAGTAGAATTACTTGCCATAGCCTTTGCTTCTAAAGCGGGTATTTCATTAGTTGTTAATTGATTGAGTTTTTGTTTTCCTGCTTCTATATATATTTCTAATTCTTTTAAGTATTCCAAATTATAATTATACATTTGATCTAAAATACTTATATCCTTTAATAAATTTCTTTGATGTGCTTCCAATGTTTTTACTATGTTGTCTATATTCGTTTCAACATTAGTATATTTAGTTTTTAATTTAGTAAGATTATTTGTAGCTTTCTTAAAAAATCCGAATATACCTTTTCCTTTAGTTTCATTTTCTATATCAAAACTTTTAAGCTCTGTTATAACATCAGTAATGGCATCTCCTACCTCTCCTAAATCTTTATTCATAACATTGCTTAAAGTATTTTCAGAAAATTGTACCATCTTATTTTGTGCTGCTGAACCATAAGACATTATAGAAACAGAATCCTTCAAATTAATATTATTTGACACTTCATTTATTTTTGCTAACTCTTCAGGAGTAAATTGCTTGCTTGAAACACTGTTCATATCATTAAGAACTTGCTGTGCTGCATTCTGAGTATTATAATTTTGAGTATTAATAGTGTTTTGCATATTAGCAGGCACTGAATTTTGTACTACAGGCTGAACATTTATGTTAGCAGACATTGCATCTTGGGTCAAATTCTGTCCTTGCTCAATAGGCTGATTATTTACTGTATTTTGTACTTGAATATTACTAAACTGTGAATTATTTAATTGATTTTCATTATTTTCCATAAAAATTTTCCTTATTTTTTATATATTTTTTCTTTTTATTATAAACCATCTTTTTCAAGCATGTTTTTTAATACATCTATATCGCTGTTTATATCGATTAATTTATTCTGATTCATCTCTACAAGCATTTTTTTCAATGCTTCATTTAATTTTATTATGACATCTTCTATTTCCTGTGCCGTTTTTTGAATATTTTCATTTTTTACAGGAAAATTGCAGAAATCTATATAGGAATTAAGCATTTTTATAGCTGTTGGGAGATGATATTCATTTATTTTTTCTAATTTTTTTTCACCTTCTTTATTTACCTTAGAATAATTAGCCATTTCTTTTAATATACCTATCATTTCCTTCAATGCGGGTGTAAGTTCCGGATCATCTATTTTTTGAGAGAAATCTGTAATTTTATCTATATTTCTTTGAGTTTCTAAAATTATTAAACTGTCTTCATTTGAATAACTATCTTTATTACTATAATTATTTTGATTATAATTATTTGTATTATAAGTATTTACATCATCTTCTCTTGGGAAATTTCTTTGTATATTTTGCCTTAATCTCTGAAAAATAAAATCATCTTCATCTCTCGCCATATATGTCCTCTCAAATAAACTAAATTAATAAAACTGTAAAATATGATATAAAGTGAAATATATTTACCGTTTCTTAGTATATATTATAATGAATAAACATAATATTGCAAGATATTTATTATTTCACTATGACATAATGAAGATATTCAATCGTTTTTGAAACTGAACTGTATCTTTTATTATCTGCTTTAAACCTACTGTATTCTTTTTTAAATAATCCATATTCACCTTTATAAGACATTATTTTCTTTATATCTTCCAATGATAATAAACCTTCATTATTATAGCTTAAAAATATGTATTTAGTATTGGCTTTATTTACTAGCTCTTCAAATGCATTATAAACATCATTTCTACTGCAGTATAATGATTTTATTCTGTCATCTCTAAGTCCTGTTTTTCCTTTTATTTTAGGATTATCATATTTGGCTATTGTTTCGAGTATATGATAATTATCAGAATATTGTCTTCTATTATATGGAGGATCTAAATACAAAATATCTGTTTTAATATTTTCTATTAATTTATTGGCATCTTCATTATACACTTTATGATCTATATTGCTCATAACAAATTCAGCAGGATAATAATTAAAAGTTTTTCCAGCTGTTTTTTTTATTTCTTTTAAAAAAGCTCCGTAAACTGAAGCCGTATTGGCATATTTATCTATATTTTCCAGCAAACTAGCAATAAGAAAATAATATTCATTTTCTTTGATTTTTTTATTACTAAACCACTCTTCTATTTTCATTCTCACAGCATCACATTTCATAGCATTTTCATCTGAAAAGTATATCCTTTCAAACTCCTTGCCTTTCGTACCTCCCAAAGAATAATTATTATAAATGAAGCCTTCTTTATAACCTAAATTATTTAAATACTCACATACAATTACATATTTTTTATTAATATCATATTCTTTTAATTTTTCTATTTCTTCGCTTAAACCATCAAAATTTAAATATTTACTGTTTTCTATATAATGTTTATTTAAAGCATAACTGTAATACTGTATATCATTGGCTATTACAGAAAAATTTTTTGATTTAAAATACCTTCCCACAATACCCGTACCTGCAAACAAATCGCAGAATATATTAGAATTGCTGTCTATTACTGACATTATAGATTCATATAAAAAATCCAACAGTGATAATTTGCTTCCTATATAGTTCATCAGTTATACCCTTAGTTCATTAACAATATACAAAACTTTAACATAAAAACTGTAATTTATAAATATAAAAAACTTGGGCGGGCATGCTTTTACAGTTTAAAGTTTTAAATATAAAGAAAATTATTTACTTCAAATATAGCTGTAAAGTTTAAAGGGCGGGGAATGAGAAGAAATTTATAATTATAATAAATTTTATTTTTGCAGATTTGTAAGCAATCAAAAAAGTTGATAATATTGATTAGATAAAATTTATTTTACACGCGTTAAACTTGCAGTAAAAAAAGGCTAGTCAATAATTATAATTCATACTATAAATTTAAATTTCTTTTACCGCGTGCTATAAAAGTTCTCAAATTTAAAAAGAACTTGGGCGGGCATGCTTTGACAGTTTAAGTTTTTAAATATAAAGAAAATTATTTACTTCAAATATAGCTGTAAAGTTTAAAGGGCGGGGAATGAGAAGAAATTCATAAATATAATAAATTAAACTCGTTTAAAACACTATAAGTATATTATTAATCGTTTCTTATCTTTATATTGAATCTATTTCTAAAACTAGAGTAAACAGAAGGTATTATTATAAGAGTAAACATAGTAGAAAAGATAAGTCCTCCGCAAACTGCTATAGCCAAAGGTCTGTACATTTCACTTCCGCTGCCTATTTCAAAAATCATAGGTAATAATCCTAATATTGTAGTTAATGAAGTCATAAGTACAGGTCTTAATCTTCTTCTGCATGATTCCAATGCGGCATTATTCCAACTTATATTTCTCTCTATAACAACCCTATTCATATAGTCTATTAAAACTATTCCATTATTAACAACTATTCCTACAAGCATTATAATACCTATACCGCTGTAAACATTTAAAGTATTCCCAGAAAAGTACAAAAATATTAAAGCCCCAAATAATGCAAATGGAACCGCTAAAGATATAACAAAGGGAGTAAGATAAGATTCAAACTGACCTGCTATTATAGCATATACAAAAACCAAAGCCATTATCATAGAAATTATCAGTTGAATAAAAGCTTCCTGCATATCCTCATAATCTCCTGAAAAATTTATTGAAAATCCGCTTGGTATATATATTTTATTAAGCTCTTTTCTAATATCTACGATAATTTCATTTATAGGTCTTCCATAAGAACTAGCATTTATCTCTATTATTCTTTTATCATTTTTTCTGTTAATCTCTATAGGACCTGTAGATTTATGTATCTCTACAAGAGATGATATTGGTACTATACCATTTGAAGTAGGAATCATCATTTTTTGAATACTTGAAATATCATCTCTATTTCTATCTTCCAAACGAACTATTATATCTGTATCAACATATATAGAATTATCTAAAGTCATCTTGCTTGCCGTTGTACCGCTGAATGAAGTTCTTATAATATTTGCAATCGTATTGATATTAATACCCATTTTAGATACTAAATCTCTGTCTATATCGAAAATAAGTTCATGATTAGAATCATCTTCTTTTATCAAAACACTTCTAATGCCATCAACATTATTGACAGCAGCTATAACATTACTTGCTACATCATATCCCCTGTCAAGATCATCTCCTACAAGCTCTATAATAATAGCACTGTAATTTTTAGGTTTTCCCATAGCAGTATTTTCAGAATTAAGTTCTATTCGTCCGGGATATCCATTAACTTTATTTCTTATACTCTCTATATAATGAGTAATATCAAATTTTCTTCCATCTTCTCTATCTATCAACTTTACTCTAACTTCTCCATGATGCTCATTTCTTCCTGTTCTCACTCTAGTTTCATAGTATGCCATATTATTACTAACGGCACTTTCTATATCTTTTTCCATTCTTTCAATAAACATATCTGTAAACTCTACCCTAGCACCTACAGGAAGTCTTAATCTTGATATAATAGTACCTTCATCTGATACGGGATATCCTTCTTTTCCTATATTCATTAATAATAAAAATAATGATAAACTTAATAAAATAGATATTAAAGCGAAGGATTTCTTTTTATTCCTTATCACTATTAAAAGAGTACTTACATAGAACTTCTCTATATTATTGTGGATATTTTTATTAAAGAAATTTTCTAATTTTATTAATAATAAATTCAACTTACTATCAGGATTTAATTTATTTAATCTTGATGCTAAAAGAGGTACTATAGTTAAAGCCACAAAAAGAGAAGTTAATAACGATATAGAAACAGTAATACATAAATCGCTAAACATCTGCCCCATCTGCCCTTTGACAAATAAAAATGGAAGAAATACACATACGCTTGTTAAAGTAGAAGCTGT
Organism: Brachyspira hampsonii; assembly: GCF_001746205.1. Taxonomy (NCBI): domain Bacteria; kingdom Pseudomonadati; phylum Spirochaetota; class Spirochaetia; order Brachyspirales; family Brachyspiraceae; genus Brachyspira; species Brachyspira hampsonii. The sequence goes on along the minus strand of NZ_MDCO01000006.1, from coordinate 212,188 downwards.
TATTGCTATAGATACCTCACTAGTTCCTAGTATAGATGATTTTATATTATTTATTTTTATCATTCTTTTATCATTTTTATTAATATTGTATTTAGAAAAATAATTACTGTAATAAAAAATATTTTCAAGAACTACTATAGAATTATCAACCATCATTCCAACACCAAGCACCAAACCAGAAAGAGATATTACATTAATGGTTATATTGAAAAAATACATCAATATAAAAGTAGTTATTACAGATACAGGTATTGATATACTTATTATAAATACACTTCTTATGTCCCATAAATATATCATAAGAACTAATACGGCAAATAAAGCTCCCTGCCATACAGTATTTAAAACATTATGAATAGAATTCTTTATTGTATCTGAACTATTAAAAAGTATCTGATAATAAACTCCTGAAGGAAGCATAATCTCATTAAGCCTTTTTTCTACATCTCTTGCTATTTGTATGATGTTTCCGCCTGACTCTTTGGTTACTGCAATAGTTAAAGCTTTTTGTCCGTTAATACGAACAATCTCAGAGTCATCTTCATAATCCTCATGAACATAAGCTATATCCCTTACCCTTACAGGATAGGTACCATTCTTTACTACAATGACAACATCTTCAATATCTCCTACTTCTTTAAACTCTCCTGTAGTTCTTATATTATATTTATAAACGCCCTCATAAGTTTCACCGCCTGCAACATTCTGATTTTCTAAAGAAAGAGTTTTTACTATATCATTAATATTTATGGAATAAGCATTAATTCTATTTACATCTATATCTACAGAAATAATCTTTTTTAATCCGCCTCTTATTTCTGTTTGTGCTACTCCTTCAACTTGCTCCAATCTAGTGAGTATTTGACTATCAACTAAATCATAGAGAGATGCCAAATTATCCGTACCAAAAAAAGCTATATTCATTATAGGTTCGGCATCTGTTGAAAATTTAGATATATTTGGATTATCCGCATCATCAGGTAAAGAGGCTCTAATCATATCAACAGCTTCCCTTATATCATCGGCTGCCGTCTGCAAATCTGTTCCCCAATTAAATTCTATTTCAACATTAGATTCTGATTCTTTAGATTTTGATTTAATAGTCTTTACATTATTAACAGATGATACCGCATTCTCAACTAATCTTGTAACAGACTTTTCTACTTCTTCCGCTCCGGCATTATCATAAGTTGTTTTTATACTGATAATTGGAACTTCCATATTAGGAAGATAATTTATACTTAGTCTTGATATACTAATAAATCCAATTATGGACATGGATACTAATGTAACAAATACTGTTGTAGGTCTATTTACTATGAAAGTAATAAATCTTTTCATTTTTTTATAAATTATATCATAAAAATACTACGGAAATATGATATTAAATTCTAAAAAATATTCAATAGCTTTTATATAAATTTTATAACTTTTAAACTAATAATATTTTAATTTGATATCATTAATATAATTGCATAACAAAACAAATATTTTCAATATATAAGTATTAGTATAATAAAATAATACTATATATACTTTTACAAAAATAAACCGCTATAAATATAAAGAAAAAATAACAAACTATTCTTTTTTATTATTTTTATCTTTATTGTACAAAATCTTTACTAAAAATACTAATGCAACAATTATCAATATTTTTATTATTATACTAAGGATTCCGTTAATACCAAAAGGTCCTCCAAACATCATAGGAAAATCAAAATAATGTCTAGCATGCGGAGGCGGAGGAGCCATACGAAACATTCTGTCGAATGCAGGGGAGCATGAACTTAATAAAAAAAGTGATATTATAGAAGAAAATGCAAAAATAATTTTTTTTAACATAGTGATACCCTAGTTTTTATTTGTTTTATTAGACGAAAAAATATAATAAAAGTTCCCTATAATGATGTTTATTTTTAAAAAAATTATATTATTATTAATATGAAAAGGAGATAATTATGGAAATATTAGATTTAGAAAGAGCTGAATACGAATTAAACAAAGCATATAAATCAAACCCAACTCCTTGGGCTGAACATTCAAGATACACTGCCAAAGCTGCAAAAATAATAGCATCACACTACAATAAAAACTCTAAAAACAAAAAACTAGATGAAGATAATGCCTACATATTCGGGCTTCTTCATGATATAGGAAGATATACTGGTATAAGCTCTGAGAGGCATTTAATAGACGGCTACAAATACTGCATTAAATACGGCTGGGATAAATTGGCTCAAATATGTATAAGTCATGCATTTATGATACAAGATATAAACACAGCAATAGGAAAATTTGATATGTCTGAAGATGACTATAACTTTATGAAAGAGTTTATAAGTAATGCAGTATATGATGATTATGATCTTCTTATTCAATTATGCGACAGTCTTGCTTTGCCTACAGGTTTTTGTATTTTAGAAAAAAGGTTCATAGATGTAGCTTTAAGATATGGTACATTTCCCCAAAGTGCTTTAAGGTGGAAGAAAGTATTTGAAATAAAAGCATATTTTGAAAGCACAATAGGAACTTCTATTTACAATTTACTTCCGCATATAAGAGATAGCATCATCTAATTGCTATACATCACCAGCACATTCTCCATGAGCAACCTATTATGTACAGTCAATACGACCAAACGAAGTGAGGAAGTCAGACTGCGATGAGGGTATGCGGCTGACTACTCGCCTAGCTAACGCACTCCCTACGGTCGGGGGCATTCCCGCATACGAGCTGTAGCACCTACCCGCACGGCAACGCTAACCCTTACCAAACGCCCCCTGTACGTGCGGCTGATTACCCAACACAAACAAAATAAACTAAATAAAAACCCAACCCAAACTCAAAGACTAACCCAGAAATAATTTTTTAAAAATTTACCATATAACCCACCCAAACCCGCCCTTATTATTAAACAAACATTTTTAACAAAACAAGCCTGCAAACAGTAACTTTTTTAGAAAAAAACGAAAAAAATCGGACTTTCCTAACCCATACAAGCTAGCCATTTGAAACACTCGCCTAGCTACGCACTCCCTACGGTCGGGGGCTTCCCGCAGTATTCGCCATACGGGCATTCCGCACGGTACTGCAACCCCTTACAGAAGTACAATGTACGTGCGGCTGATTACCCAACATCAAACAATTAATTTTGTTCATTTAGTTTTTCTATTATTTCATTAATTGCTAATATTAAAATCTGTATAAAAATTTTGGATACTTCTATACTTGGATGATAATTATTTTCTAGTTCCTTATATGGATGTACATAGTTTCTAAATTCTCTTAAATTATGAGATAATTTTTTTACATCAATTTTTAAAAAACCTATATCATGAGCAACATCAATAAAATTATTTAAAGTCCAATCATCAAATTCTTTTGTGCTGTTACTTTTATTTTTAGGAGATGATTGAGATTGTTTAAAATTTACTTCAAATTTATTAGCAATATATAATAATATTCCCTCTAAAGTACTTCCTGATAATATAATGGCTGTAAGTGGCATTTTATATTTAATACTCTTTTCTATTTCTTCTAATCTATATTTTATTACTTTTAAAAATTCAGGGTCTTCTTTTACTATATATCCTATATTCTCTTTTGATTTTTCAAGTTCTGTAATAATATTTATCATTTCAGGTCTATTTTCTATATGATCATCTAAATTATTATAATTATTAATATCACTCATATTTTTAACAATATTTTTTGAAGAAACATTAATACTATTATTTTCTTTAATATGTTTTCTTTCTTTCATTTTTAAAGTAATATTTTTTATATTTTCTATATCTTCATCATATAATAATTTAAATAATTCTATTAACACATCTTTTGCTTTATAATTATATACACAATATTTATCATCACTATACCTATTAGTAAAATCTTTATTAGATTTTTTATTATTATAAAATAATTTATAACAATAAATTGAAATATTAAAGTTATCCAAAGCAATACCTGATTTAACTTTTATAATATCAAATTTTATATTACAATCATTTTCAATAAAATATAACATTTGCTTTGTATCGTTGCTATTATATTCAACAACTAAATCAATAATTTCTGTTTTTGTTAAATATATATTTTCCATTATTCCTCCAATAATATACACATTTGTAATTTAATAATTATTATACAGAATAAATCGACAGAATTAAATAAAAATTTAGCTTTAAATCAAAATTATCGGTATTTTTGTCAATATAATTTAATAAAAAAAGAATATTAATAAAACTATTTTTTATTAATATCATTATACAAATCTAAAAATTTATAAAATGAATCATCAGATAAAGATTCTACAATTTTCATAACATCACTAGAATATTTTACATCAATATCAGATATAAAATATAATTTAGATTTTATAAATTTACAATTTTTTTCATGATTAAATAAAGTAATATTTATACCACCTTTATTTAAAGAACTGCCAAATCTAATACCATCAAATCCAAGATTTTTTAATAATTCTGCAATATATTGAGTTGGTATGTAATCTATATCATTTCCATAATTTACATTGGAAAAACATTCATTTAAAGAAACAAGTTCTGTTTTAATATTTTCAATATTTTCAAATGTAAATTTGGTAATATCAAATAATGTTAAATCGCACAAAATTTTTATTTCAGCTACACTTACAAAACTATCTATCATTGGTCTAACTTCTTTTATACTTGTTTTTATATCCTCAGAAGTATATAAATAACTAATTTTTTCAGGATTAGCCCTACCTGCCTTTGCTATTTCTGGACTTGGTGCCATAGAATTTTTTTCATCATAACCAATTATTTGTTTATCTTCATTAACTTCCTGTTTAATAACATCATCTTTAAAAATTCTACTACGATACAATTCACTATCTTTTTCTAATATAAATTTATAATTTAAAGCTTCTTTTTTTACAACATCTATTATATTATGTTTTGGAAAAAATCTGTTATTATAAATTATTTCTTTTTTAAAATCTTCAACATCAATCATTATTTTATATTTAAAATATAACAAAACAATTGCTACAGCCCATACTGGATTAATATCTTTTTTATTATCTTCTTCCATTTTTTTATTTAATCTCCTTCTATAATCATTCTTTCTTCATCATTTAAATTATAAATAGAAAATATCAAATTATCAAGTTGTTTTTCACAAGCGTAAATTTGCCTATTTATCATATTTAAAGAATTAGGATTTTTTTCAGATAATATTTTTTTATTTAGAATTATCATAGAGTCAACTAATTCTATAATTTTATTATATTTTTCTTTTTCTTCTTTTTTATCTAAATCTATTTTATATATAGGTAATTCATTAATATGATATGCTTGTATCTCTGGGAATATATCTTCTTTTTTAGTAGTAAAATATTTTTTAAAGAAAAAGTTTAACAATTTAGAATTAAGTAAACCCAATATATACTTTAAATTATAATCTTTTGAAATCAAAGAATATAAATTTTTTATAAAATAATAATTTTCATTATCATAAGTAGCTATTAACTGATTTGCAACTCTCCTAATTAAAATCTTTTCTACTTCTGAAAATAATTTTAATCTTGATACTTCTTTGTGATTTTCTAAACAATATGTATTCTCATATGCTATCTGATATTTTGAAACTTCTTCACCTAGTAAAGTTAGTATACCTGATTTATTTTCTCTAATATCTTTTTTACCAATTTCCATGCCTCTTTTTAAACTGCATATTTCTGAAACTTTTACACTTATTGATAACATTTTATTAATAATATTTATTTCTTCTTCTGAAACTATTGTATTAAAAATTATATTTGGAAAATTATAAAACATATTTTTATCCATAGTTTTTATAAATGTAACATCTTTATTTGGATAATAGTCATATATTTTTATATCTTCTTTTTTATCATCTTTTGAAACTAGAAAAACTATACACTCGGTACTAACATTTTTAAAAGCCTTTCCAACTTCTACTAATTGTTTAATATTATATTTTAAAAATAATTTCCTTACTTCTTCACTATCTATATTAAATTTTAAAAATCGGGGAACGATGAAACTAACTAAACCATTTGATTTTGATAAATAAGATATAGATTTTTCTATAAAAAGACTGTATAAGTCAATTTGACCTTTACATACAGAATATCTATCTTTAAAATAATCTAGCTGTATTTTATCTAATAAATGTATTCTTACATACGGCGGATTGCCTATCACCACATCGAAACCGCCCGCTTTAAAAACGCTTTTAAACTCATCTTCCCAATCAAAACAATTTATTTTATACTGCGTCTCCTCGTCAAAATCAAGCACCGACTGGCTCTCGTAAAAATCATTACCTATTAAACTATTACCGCACTTGATATTATCCTCCAATGACGGTAAAGCCCGCTCATTAAATAAATCCTGATTGTTCTGTATTGACGCTGGACTCTCTCCCTCCAAACATTTCATAAGAAGCGATAATTTCGTTACCTCAACCGCATTGCTGTCTATGTCCACCCCAAATATATTGTTGCGTAATATCTGCTTCTTTATCCAAATTGTCAAATCCCCATTCTCTTTTATTACATCTTCTTTCGACCCCTTAAACTTCGCCCTGTCCTTTATCTTATTATAATATTCAATATGATAATTAAGTAAATATTTATACGCCCCAAGCAAAAAACTTCCGCTGCCGCAAGCAGGATCCAATATTTTTATATTCGCAATCTCTTCTGGCTTCTTACCCCTTATAGCCTCCCCAACCGTGTTCTCCACTATATAATCAACTATATACTCAGGCGTATAATACACCCCTCCAGCCTTACGCACCTCTGGTTTTAATTCTATCTTCGCACTATGATTCCTCCCTATAGTGATAGTCTTACCCAAAAACTGCTCATAAGCATTCCCCATTATCTCAACCGATATCACAGAAAACTCATAAGGACTCAAAGGATAATAAAGCTCATTAATAATATCCTTTATCACCTTATTGTCAATCTCTATATTACCGCTTATACTGTCTTTAGCAAAATCAAAAAGCCCCGAATTATATTTACCGTCAGCCCTTTTAAAAATCCCCAAAAGATTACTATAAAAATTCTCATTCTTATTATCGCATGTCCTTTTTAAATCCCCATACTCTTCAATGCCTCTGTCCTCAGCCGCCCTCAAAAATATAATCCTGTCAATAATCTGCTGAACCGCATAATTCAAATCCCTTACAGACAAATCTTTGTTTAATTTAGATATATTAGAAGCAAGTTTAGTACGCAAATTGTCAAGCGTGCTTAAAAAATCAATATCAACGCTTTCAGTACCTTTTTTGTTTGAACTCCACGCAATATATTTTTCAAGCGAACCCTGCTCAATACTCTCTTTATTAAGTATCTCATAAAGAAAATCAAACCTATCAAGATAATCTTCAAAATGAATATACTCAATCCTAGCAGTAGAAGCCTTATCATTTATGCTAGGCTTTCTAGTGCAGTCATAAATAGCAAGCTCCTCAAAATCAGTGAGAAAACTGATTCCGAGTTTAGCACTCCAACCATACCTCCTAAGCTGAAAAGCAGGCAAACTGTCCTCTTTAAGATTAACCCCGGGCTTTTTCGCCTCCACAAAGAAAACCCTACTCCCCCCAATACGAAAAGCATAATCAGGAGCCTTTGTCTCTTTACCCACTTTGAGCTTATCCTCATGAATAACATCTCTATAAGTCTGAGACTTACCCGCCCTGTTAGCCACATCCCAACCGAACGCCTCAAAAAACGGATCCAAAAAATCCCTTCTAGTCTCCGTTTCATTATAATTTTTGTTAGTGTATTGAGAATAATTAGATTTAAATTTTTTAATTAGAAAAAGTATTTTTTCGTATGACTGATTTTTAAAATCAGAGTTGACATAATTACTAGAATAGTTTAAAGTGCTGTGCTGTGCTGTGCTGTGCTGTGCTGTGCTGTGCTTATCCATAAAATAAAATCCCCCAAAATTATATTTTTACCTACAATACACCCAAACTGCACATTTTGCAACTACTTGTCTAGCTACGCACTCCCTACGGTCGGGGGCATTCCGCAGTATTCGCCATACGGGCACTACGAGCTGTAGACCTTCCCACACGGCACTGCAACACATTACCAAACGCCCCATGTAAGTGCGGCTGATTACCCAACATCAAACAAAATAAATTAGTTGATTAATATAAAATATAAATTATACTATAAATATGTATATAAGAGAATTAATTATAACAAATTATAAAAATATAAAAAATGTAAAAATTGATTTAAAACATGAATATTCTATGATTTACCTAACAGGTGAAAATGGAATAGGAAAATCCAATATCATAGACATAATATTTAAATTATTTACATACAAAAAAAATTTATTTGAAAAAGAAGACTTCTATAAAAATGAAGAAAAAATTGAAATAGAAATAAAACTTGAATTAGATACTGATGAAATATTTAAAGATTACATTTATAAAGATAATGATAAGTATTTTATGAAAGTAGTATATAAACAATATAGTAGTAATGATGAATATGAATGGTTTTATAAAAATCTTACAGAAGAATATAAGTTACATAATAATATATTAACCAATTTTATCTGCTATAAATATAGTCCGAGAGAATTTGATAATAATTTCATGTTTAACAAATCAAATAGAATAGGAAAATTTATATCAAAAATAATAGAAAATCAAATAAAAAAATATCAAAATGATGATAACAAATTACAAAAATTATTAAAAGAAAATTATGAAAATTGTAAAAATGAACTAAATGAAATATTTAAACCTATATTTAATAAACCAAATCAAGAATTAAAATTAAATATTGAAATTGATGATGAAATAAAGTTTTTATTAAAATTATTTGAATTAGTACATTATCATAATGATGATAATAAATTATATTTAAATCAATTAGGAAGAGGAAGAGGATATTATCTATATCCATTTATAGATTTTTTGGCATTTTTATACGATAAAATAAATAATACAAAATCTCAAGGTTTTAATACTAATATTATTATTTTATTTGATGAACCAGAAGTATTTTTATCTCCATTTTTACAGCGTCAATTTATGGATCATTGGTTATCAATATTTAATGATAATCAAGACTGTAAAATTATCAATAATATTCTTAATATAATAACTGATGATAATGATGAAATAGACTATAAAATTACTCCTATATTTTTTGTGTCCACACATTCAGCACATATAATACCTCATTTAGAATTAAATGAAAAAAATAATAGATTATCTATACAAAGACTTTATTATGATAAAGAAAATACTGTTAAAGTTGCATCTCTTGATGAAGAGGAAGCAAACTTAAAACAGTTTATGATTTTTGATAGAAATATATTAGAGGGACTTTTTGCTAAAAAAATTATACTGGTAGAGGGTGATACAGAAGTTGGATTTTTACCTTCTTGTTTAAATGCTAATGGTATTAATATCCATCAAGAACATATATATATTATTAAAGCATCACCAAATAATTTTCCAAGTCTAGCAAAAATATTCTCAAAATTGCAAATAAAAACATATATACTTACAGATAGAGATTGTAAAAATAAATATGAAGAAATAAGAAATAACAAAATATATATAACATACACAAATAAAGAATATGGATATGTTGATAAGAGAGTTTATGATTTATACGAAACTATAAAAAATTGTGATTGTAATAATGTAAAAATTTTTGTTTCAGATTATTGGGATTTTGAGGAAAGCATTTTAGTATGCATAAAAAACCACTTTCAAAAAACATATATTAGCATTAATGAAATTAATAGTAAGAATAAAGATAAACTTATTCAAAAAATACAAGATGAAAATTTAAAATATGAAGAATTTACTAAAAAATTAGTATATATGAGAGAAAATAATAAAAATATAGATGATAATTATAAATTAATCAAAAAAATAATAGAAGAAAATTTAAAACTAGAACAAGATGAATATGAAAAAACATATCCTGCTGATATTATACCTCAAACTAACAACAAAGCAGCTGAAGAAAATTATAAACTTCCTAAATATATAATTGATTTAATAAAAGAATTAAAAAATGATGAATAGTGATAAAGTTAATAAAATATTAGAAAAACACAAAAATGATAAAGAACAGTTAGACTTTATAACATCTACAGAACAATCTCTTACAATTGCTCCTGCGGGATATGGTAAAACAGAAATGTTAATCTCAAAACTTAACTATATCATAGAAAGTAAACAAATTAAATATCCAAAAAGAATTCTAGTTTTAACATTATCTAATGTGGCAAAACACACTATTGAAAGCAGATTAAATAATAATCAAATTGTAGATATATATAATTTTCATAATTTTGCTAGCAGAATTTTAAGGCTTCAAGGTAAACAATATTTAAATATTGACTATAAATATGAATATGAACATAATAATCTTGAAGATGAAATTAAAGATAAATATAAGAAAATGATTGATAAAATAAACATAGAATTTCCTAATATTCAATTAAATCATAAAAATATAAAAAAATGCATAAATAATATCAATGCCAATAAAAAGATATATTATGATAATGTAATATATTTTGCAATAGTTCTATTAAATAATTTTAATATAAATGAAATATATAAAAATTTATACAGTTATATTTTTGTAGATGAATGTCAAGATATAAATTTATTGCACTTTATCTTATTAAGAAGTATTGCTGATAATAAATATAATAAAATATTTTTTTTAGGAGATATATTTCAATCTATAATGAAATTTGCTGATGCTTTAGGGGAACAAATTGAATATTTATTAAAGAAATATTTTAATATAACTAAAATTATAGAATTACAAAAAAATTATAGATTAGAAGAAAGAGGAAATATATCCAATTTCCAAAAAAATATTAGAAATTACGATAGAAAATTACAAATAGAACTTGATGAAGATTTTCAAATAAAAAGTTTTAATTACTTTGAAGAAGAGATATCATTTATTAATAATCAAATTAATAAAATTATTTCTGAAAATAAAAAAGCTAAAATAGCAATACTTTTTTCTAATCAATTTTATTTTAATGATGATAAAATCTTAAATTTGTTATTTGAAAATTTAATAAAGGAAAATATAGAATACATAAATATATTAAAAACCGAAAAAGAATTAAATACAATAATGGAAAATATATACCATATAGCAACAAATATAAAAATATTAAATTATAATAATCTTATTAAGAAGATAAAAAATTATCATGATAATGATATATCAAAATTAATAGAAGGTTATAAAAACTATTGTTTAAAGTTTGGAATAGATTTTAATACAATAATAGAAGTTCTAAAAGAAAAAGATTTAATAAAGTATGCTCCTTATTGCTCTGTAAATGTACATATATTAAATATACATAAAGCAAAAGGGGCAGAATGGGATTATGTTTTTATTCCATTTTTAAATAAAAAACAATTCATATATAAAAAAAATTGTAATAAATGTAATAATATATGTTACAATCATATAATTGATATAAATGAAGGATTTTATCAAGCTTTTTATGTAGCAATTACTAGAACAAAATATGGTTTATATATAACAGCAATAAAAAATAAAGCTTCTTGTTTATTTTATCACTCATTAAAATTAATTAACAATATTGATTAAACAAAAAGGCAGCCATTATTCATAGCTGCCCTTTTAATATTTCAATAATTATATTTTTTTATTTAACTGCTTCAGAACATCTAGAACATAACTCTTTATGCTCGCTGTCTTCACCTACACTCTCATAATGTCCCCAGCAGCGAACGCATTTTTCATGGCTTGCTTTCTCTGTCTTAACAAATGAAACACCGCCTTCTATAAATGTATCGTCCTTGCTGTCTGAAATTGTTACTTTACTTACAATGAATACTTCGTTTAAATATTTTTGATATTTTGTAAGCAAGTCTTTTGATGATGACTCTTTAGTGCATATTGTTATATAAGCCTCTAAAGATTTACCTATAGTGTTGTTGTCTCTAGCTCTTTCAAGCGATAATAATACATCATCGCGTACTTTGAGAAGTGAAGCCCATTCTTGCTCCAACTCTAAATCAATCAAACTATCATCAGCTTTAGGATATAATTCCAAATGTACAGAAGAAGCATTTTCTCCTTTGTAGTATCCCCAAACCTCATCAGTTGTGAAAGGAAGTACTGGAGCTATAAGTTTTACTAATACATCCAATATTTCAGTAAGTACAGTCTGAGCACTTCTTCTTGAAATAGAATCTTTTCTATCGCAGTATAATCTGTCTTTTATAATGTCAAAGTAAGTAGCAGAAAGTTCAACTACACAGTAATTTATAAGTCTTTGATAGAATAAATGAAATTCATAACCCTCACAGGCTTTATCAGCAACTTTTATAAAGCTATGAAGTCTTGATAATGCATATCTGTCTACAGGAAGCAAATCTTTAACTTCGATCTTTTCTTTGCTGTAATCAAAATCAGAAATATTTCCAAGCAAATATCTGAAAGTGTTTCTTATTTTTCTGTAGTTATCGGCAATAGCTTTCATCATATTATCGCCAACACGTGCATTGTGGGTAAAGTCTTCACTTATACACCAAAGTCTTAATATATCAGCACCGTATTTGTCAATAACTTCTAAAGGTGAAACAACATTACCAGCACTTTTATGCATAGCTCTGCCTTGTTCGTCCAAAGTCCAACCATGTGTAACAAGCTCTTTGTATGGAGGAATTCCTCTTATAGCCATAGAAGGCCAAATTGCAGCTTGGAACCAGCCTCTGTATTGATCGCCTCCCTCCAAATATATATCAACAGGGAAAACTCCGTCCAAATCTTTATTGGTTTTCTGTGCTGCAAAAGATGATACACCAGAATCAAACCATACATCCAAAATATCCTCTTCTTTACCAAAGTCAGAAGAACCGCATTCACATTTAGTGCCTTCAGGAAGTAAATCTTTAGGCTCTAATTCAAACCATACATCCATTCCTTTAGTTTTTACTATTTCTGCAAAGTGCTTAGTAGACTCAGCAGTAAGCAAAGTTTTACCGCAGTTTTTACAGTAGAATGCAGGTATAGGAACACCCCAAGAACGCTGTCTTGATAAACACCAGTCCGGACGATTTTCAAGCATCTTTCTCATTCTGTCATGTCCCCAAGTAGGATACCATTTAATATTATCTAAAGATTTAACAGTTCTTTCATCTATATTGTCATGTTTCATATCCATAAACCACTGAGAAGTAGCTCTGAATATCAAAGGATTTTTACATCTCCAGCAAATAGGATAACTATGTGTAACTTTCTCTTTATAGAATAATGAGCCGTTATTTTCAAGTATTTCAATAACTTTAGGATTAGCGTCTCTTACTTTCATGCCCTGCATTTCTGGAAACTCGCTTGTATATCTTCCAGCCTTATCTACTGGACAGTATATATCAAGTCCGTAATTAACGCCTGTCTGATAGTCTTCCATACCATGACCTGGAGCAGTGTGAACAACACCTGTACCAGCAGTAGCTTCAACATAGTCAGCAAATACAACAGCAGATTTTCTGTCCTTTATAAATGGGTGAGCTATTTCAAGTTTTTCAATTTCTTCTATAGAAACTGTAATCATATCTCTGACTTCTGCTTTCATATCTTTTTTGCCAAGAACAGTATCAACTAGGCTTTTAGTCATTATTGCGTATCTTCCGTCTATTTCAACAGCCACATAATCTAAATCTCTATTAAAAGCACAAGCCATATTTGAAGGAAGTGTCCAAGGAGTAGTAGTCCATATCATAACATCAACATTGCCGTTTAGTTTATCATTGATTTTATTTAATACTGGAAATCTCACATAAACACTTGTAGAAGTATGATTATCATCATATTCTATTTCAGCAGCAGCCAATGCAGTTTCACAGTCCATACACCAGTGAATAGTTCTAAGCCCTTTATATATATATCCTTTCTCTACAAGTTTAGCAAATACTTCAACTATTTCAGATTCATATTCAGGCGACATAGTGAGGTAAGGATTTTCCCAATCACCCATAACACCAAGTCTTTTAAACTCTTTTCTTTGAATATCAATATATTTCTGAGCATAAGCACGGCATTTTTTTCTCATTATAAATTTAGAAGTTTCTTTATATTTATCTCCCAAACTTTCCTGCACCTTTAATTCTATAGGCATACCATGACAGTCCCAGCCAGGAACATAAGGCGAATCAAAACCTTTAGCAGATTTATACCTTACAATAATATCTTTAATAATTTTATTCAATGATGTTCCAATATGAATGTCTCCATTCGCATAAGGCGGTCCATCATGTAAAATACATTTAGGAGCACCTTTTCTTAATTCTCTAAGCTGTTGGTAAAGTTTTTCTTCGTCCCATTTTTTTATTATTTTGGGCTCTTTTTCCTTCAAACCTGCTTTCATAGGAAAAGCGGTTTTAGGCAGATTAATAGTAGAACTATAGTCCATCTTAATTTTTGCTCCATTAATTAGATTTTCTTATATAAAATTTTTACTATTTTATAAAGATATATAATTTTATACTAGAAGAGAGAATTTTACAAGTTTTATTTTATTGAATGCGTATAATAATTGATTATTACAGATCTCTTCTATTGTATATGTATTTAATATACCTATTAGTATTATTTTAGACTTGCACTTTTTGCAGCGGGAAAAAGTTGAATAAAAAAATTACTGAGAAAGAATTTTCAGTATATACCTAAACAATTACAATTTGTCAAAAATTAATTTTTTTTAATTTTAAATATTTGCATGGCTTTGCCCACCACTCTGTGTGCTACGCAGCACCCCACTTCTTTTGCGACTGTAGGAAGTGCCTGTGGTATTGCCGCAAAGAAGCAGGCACAGCCCGCAGTCGCGAAAGGCTACATTTGGGCTTTAATTTACTAAAGCTCTCTTACATGTAACACAAATTTAATACGATTTAGTACTAATTTTACACTTGCACTTTCGCGAAGCGTATCCGAGTTTATCGAGGATATAAGGTTCTTTTGGCGAAGCCCGCCACTCTGTGGAAGGCGGGAAAAAGTTGAATAAAAAAATTACTAACAAAGAATTTTGAGTATATATTGAAAACTCAAAACGCTTCAAATCCTTGTTATTAAAGAGATAATATTTAAGTATATAAATGTTTGACAAAGTTTTTATTTAATGAATATTTTATCAACTTTTTTGCCGTACACGCTCTGTGGGCTTCGTCAAATTCAGTCTTTCGCGACTGCGTCTCGCCTGCCTACGGCACACAGAGTGAGGTGTACTTCGTATGGGTCACCACAGACCTACGGCACGCAGAGCGGGCACGACTGTGTGTTTCGCAGGGCTAGTCCACGCAATTTAAATAAAAATAGTTTTGAAACAAGTCTATTATATTTAGAGTTTTATTTATAGATTTTCAAACGCTTCAAAGCCTTATTTTTGAGGGGAAATATATTTATAAAAATTAGTACGAAATAGTATTAAAATTATAATCTCTTTTACAGTCGTAATGTAACATGAAATTATAAAAATCAAATATTATACTTGTATTTTATTTAAAATAATTTATAATATAATAAATTTAAATATAAATTTAATTTAGTATTATAAATTTAATAATACATTTAAAAATTTTTAAATTAAAATAGAAATAAATATCTTTAATGATATTTATAATAAAAAACTAATTAAAAGGAGTTTTACTATGAGTAAAAAAATTTCAACAATCTTTCTAACCCTATTTTTAGTAGGAGTGTTATCAGTAAGCTGTTCTAATAAGGACAAAACAGCACCAGATACAAGTACACCAAAAACTATAGATCCAAAATATTCTGGTATATGGTCATCATCAAATAACCCTGATGCTGTAGAAATAGATATAAACGGTAATATATATGAATACAATAGCACTCGTGGAAATAAAGGTGAAGTATTAGAGGCTAATGATCCTAATTATAAAGTAAAAATTTATAGTAGAGAGTTTACAATAACATTTTCAGATGTAAATAATGCAACTGTAAATATTGATGGACAAGAGGTTAAATATACTAAAACATCAAAAGGTATAGAACAGTATAACGGTAATACTTATGTATCTACAAAAACTTTTAATTATCAAGGTAGCCAATTATATTTTTGGGTATCAGTAGCATCTAGTCTAGCTGCTATGACTGCCGATCTAAATAATACTACTGCACCTACATTTCCTCAAGGTAATTATTTTACTGTAACAGGTTATGGTACAGATTATAGTTTTTCTTTAAATAGCGATTCAGTAGTAGGTACTTTCAAGTTTACTCCTGATGGTTCTTCTGTAACAGTTAGATTTACAAAAAACCCAGATGCACCTGCAGAAATGTTAAATACAGATATAGTTTGCAATAAAAAACAATAATCAATCATATTTTTAGTTAAAAGGCTTTGCCTGTATTTTCAGGTGAAGCCTTTTATTTTTGTATGGCTTTTTATATTTATACAAAAAATAAAATTCTTAAAAATTATGACAGTTTTTGTCGCAAACATGCTGTATAATTAAAACATAACAAAATTAAAGGAGGCTTTTTATGGCTCAAAACTTTTACTGCGAATACTGCGGTGCTAAATACTCATCTATAGCTTCACTTACTAGCGGTTATTGTCTAAAACACCCTAATGGCCCTAACAAGGGTAAGCATAAACTTTATGAAGGCGGTGAAAAGTCTGAATATTTTTGTAAGTATTGCGGAGCTAAAAACAAATCTTTACAGTCATTAGTAAATGGTTATTGTCTCAAACATCCTAATGGCCCCAACAAAGGAAAGCATGCACCTGCTTTATAATTTAATTAATACAAAACTCAAAATATATCATAAAAATATCTCACACAAAATAAAGGCAGATAAAAGATTTATATATCTTCTATCTGCTTTTATTATATTTTAATCAAGTTTTTATTTTGTATTTGAAGCATCAGGCTTAGGCTGTATTATAGCAGAGAGAACTAAAAATACTATTAAGCTTGCAGCTATGCCAGGTATTATAGGGTCAACTCCGAATAAATTGATATTTTTATTGTATTGGAAGAATATTGTAACAACACTTCCGGCTATCAATGATCCCATACTAGCAGCCGCAGAAAGTTTTTTATTTGTATAGTTTCCAAATAAATATGGAATGAATACTCCTGCTGCTCTCAAACTAAATGAGAACATAAGTATTGTTATTAAGTTTGAAGCTTTAAAAGCTATAAACATAGATATAAGCCCAACTGCAATCATACATGCTCTTCCTAAAAAAAGTAATTGTTTATCAGTGGCATTTTTATTAATGTATTTTTTATATATATCATTTGTGGCAATTACTGACACTGCAAGCATATCAGAGTCAGCAGATGACATAGTAGCAGATATTAAGGCAGAAAACAATAATCCAACTATAACAGGAGGCATAGTGTGAATGGCTAAAACAGGCAAAATATATCTTGTACCTTCAGAAGTAAGAAGTTCAGAAGTAATAAGTCCGTCTTTAACTACACTTGAAGCTATCAAACCTAAAAATGCTGGAAATAATGAATACAATATACATACTAATCCTCCTGCTAAAGAACCTATCATTAAAGATTTAGAGTCCCTAGCAGAAAAGAATCTCTGACTTATTTCAGGACCAACTGAATATGATGCAATATACATTATAGTTAAAGATATTATAGTAGGCCAGCCCATACCTGCTGTAAAAGATTTTTGAGCGGATGTTAAATTTGCTGCCACATGTTCAAAACCGCCTGCATAATGTAAAGCAAAAGGTATAGCAACTAAACTTCCTATAAATACTAATGAGCCTTGAATTAAATCGGTAAAAGCAACGCCCCAAAGTCCTCCCATAGATGAATACGCAGTAACTACTATTGTAACTATTACTACTGACAATTTATAATTCCAGCCTGTCATAACAGTCAAAATACTTGCTGAAGCTATTATCTGAGCGGCTGTTATACCTATCATAGGAAGTCCCATTATTATAGAAGTTACCAAAGCATTAGCCTTTCCGTATCTTTTATAAAAATATTCTGATACAGTAGTAACCATTGCATTTCTAAATCTCTGAGCCAAAAAAGCAAGAACTAAATATGCAATAGAAGCTGTTATTACATACCAAACAGCAGAAAGCCCCCATTTACCATAAGCCTGTTCTGCCAAACCTAAGGAAGTACCGCCTCCTATATTTGTAGCAGCTAAAGTTCCAGCCAAAAGTACAGGTCCTAAATTTCTTCCGGCTAATGCAAAATCATTACTATTACTGATTTTCTTACTAGAGTACACGCCTATAAGAAGCATGGCTATTAAATATATAACCACTATAATTATTACTATAGTTCCTCCCATAATTAAAACTCCTTAAATATTTTTTGTTTTTTATAAAAAATACGAATAACTCATTATAATATTTTTTTAATTAAAAAAAGCCATCTTTTTGTAAAAAATACAAAAATTTTTAGATTATTTTCAAAAATAACAATATTTTTTTAATTTACTAGTTTGTAATATTTGCATTTTTCTGCCATTTGTTAGATTTTAAATAATACATACTAAAGAAAGTATTAATTATATAACATATACCCATAGAAAGCCATATACCCACAAGTTCAAAATGCGGAGATAATGCATAGGCTAAAATTGTTCTTAAAATTAATGTTGTTGAAGTGGTGAAAGCCATTATTACTATAGTTTTTCCTGCTCCGTTTATAACACCATTACATACAAACATCACAGAATAAAAAATAAATATAGGCATTATAGTATAAATATAACTTCTTGCATATTCAAAAACTTGAGTATCTTTTGTAAACATTCTTATAAGTAAGTATGGATTAGTTATTGAAAATATACTCATAATAGAAGAAATTATAATCCCTATAATAATTCCGCTTTTTAGAATTTCTTTTACTCTCTCTAATTTTTTAGCTCCGATATTCTGTGCCGACATTGTCATAACAGCATTTCCCAAAGCTCCCATAGGCATTATAAAGAGAGATTCTACCCTATTTACTATGGCAACTGTTGCACTTGCAGCTTCCCCAAAACTGCTTATAAGCCTAGTTATAACAAGCCAGCCGAATGCTACTATAAACTGATTGAATGAAATAGGTATTCCTAATTTCAGTATTTTTTTAGTCATATTCAAATCGAATGTAAATATAAAAGGATTAATTTTTATAAAGCTGTTTTTTATTCTAAGGTATGTTGTACTTATAAATACAGAAGTAAATTGGGAAATTACCGTAGCAATAGCAGCACCTTGCAGTCCCATTGCCGGTATTATCCAAAAACCTTTTATCAGTATAGGATCTAATATTATGTTAATTATAGATGATACAATCAAAAATATTAATGGTCTTACAGTATCTCCTACGGCTCTTAATATAGAAGAAATAAAAAAATAAGTATAAGCAAAAGGCATACCCAAGATAGATATTCTTAAATATATTAATGCCATATCCATAGCATTTTCAGGAGTTTTCATCATTACCAATATATTTCT
The DNA here is from genome assembly GCF_001746205.1 of Brachyspira hampsonii. Taxonomy (NCBI): domain Bacteria; kingdom Pseudomonadati; phylum Spirochaetota; class Spirochaetia; order Brachyspirales; family Brachyspiraceae; genus Brachyspira; species Brachyspira hampsonii. The sequence goes on along the minus strand of NZ_MDCO01000006.1, from coordinate 192,656 downwards.
TGAAAATATCAGCATTAAAGCTCCGACAGTAACAAGTATTATAACTCCCAAAGTGGTAGATACTTTTATAACATGGCTTACAGTATCATAATCTTTAGCTCCATAATATTGCGATACTATAACTCCGTTTGCCATATTTACACCAAATGCAAAAGATCCCATGATAAGCATTATTGGAAAACTTACCGCAACAGCAGAAAGTCCAAGCGGTCCTATAATATTGCCTATCCAAATACTATCTACTATATTATATACAACATTGAGCATATTTGACAGCAATATTGGTATGAGCAATTTTAATAATGTTGGAACAACTTTTGCTTCTGTGAGATCTGTTCCTATATGATTAGCCATTTATATTTTTAACACCTATTATTTAATTAAACTTACAGCAATATTATAAACCAAATAATAATTAATTGAATAGTAAAAAGAAAAATTATTTTTACTATTCTATACTATTTTTTTAATTAAACGCACGGTTAATAAAATTTTATATATATTAAAATTAGAATTACAAATCAATCTATATTTAATGATTTCGCTTAACGTGCGTTATGTATATTATAAATTTAAATAAATCTAGGGTGGGGTTTATTAATAACAGTGTAAATTATAAAGAAGTATAATATAAAAATTGCAAATGGTATTATAAAGCCTAGAGGGTGGGCAATTAGAATAAATTTATTAAATATAAGTCTATTAATTTTTATAATTTTTCAAAAAATAATATATTACAGTTCATTTCAAGCCATATTCTTTTTTAAGATATTTGATATTTTCTTTAGCATATTCATTACTAGGATCTAATTTTAAAGCCTTTTTATAATCTTTTAAAGCCTCTTCATAAAGACCTAGATTTTCTTTAGAATAGCCTCTATTATTATAAGCATCTGCATAATCGGGTTTTAATTCTATAGCCTTATCAAAATCTTTTATAGCCTCTTCATAAAGACCTAAATTATCTTTGGCATTTCCCCTATTATTATATGCAAAAGCATAATTAGGATTTAATTTTATAGCTTTATCATAATCTTTAATAGATTCTTCATAAAGCTCTAAATTATATTTTGAATTACCTCTGTTGTTATAAATAACCGCATCATCATCTGATATTTTTATAGCTTTATTAAAATCTTTTATTGCTTCTTTAAAAAGTCCTAACTCATTTTCTAATACTCCTTTATTATTATAAGCATCAAACAAATTAGGATCTATTGATAAAGCTTTATCAAAATCTTTTATTGCTTCTTCTAAAAGTCCTAAATCGCTTTTAAGAAGTCCTCTGTTATAATAAGCATCTGCATAATCATCCCTTAACTCTATAGCCTTATCATATTCTTCTATAGCTTCTTTTAAAAGTCCAAGTTTAGTTTTGGCAATAGCTTTATTATAATAAGCATCTGTCATATTAGGATTTAACTTTATGGCTTCATCATAATATTTTATAGCTTCTAAATATTGTCCATTAGCACTTTTATGAATACCTTTAGAATTATAATCATTATAATCAGTAAGATTGTTTAAACCATCAATATCAACTTTTTTCTGATTGTCAACTATATTTGTGAAACTGCCTATAAGATATGTTTTATCTGAAATTATTTTATTTAATTCTTCATTAAAAGTTTTTGCTCTGTCGTTAAAATCATCAAAATCAGAATAGTTTTCTGCATCAATATTATTCAAAAAATTATTAAACTCATCTACACATTTATTTAATTCTGTTTTGAAATTTTCTAATTTGTTTTTAGATTCTTTTACATGCTGCATAAATAAAAAATTAGTTATTGCTGCCATTTTTAACTCCTATAACTACAATTCATAATAATCAAATTTATAAAGAAATATTTTTATCTTTACAAAATTCAGCTGCTAAATCTATATCTGTAAATTCCTCTTTTATAATATCTTTGAATACCATAAGATTAAATTCATCTTCTAAAGCTAACTTATAAGATTTCTCCAAATCATCTAATGCTGATTTTTCTAAATCACTATAACATTTTTGTGATTGATTAATTTTTGATATGATTTTACCAAAAAATGATTTCTTCTCATCTGTTTTATTTTCTAAATTATTCTCTTTTGATAAAAGAAATTTTACTTTAGACCTTAAAATATATACAAACCAATCATTATTATTTAACTCAATAGCTTTATTATAATTTTCGATACTTTCTCTATATTGATGTAAATAATCATAACAAGAAGCTTTTTCACTGTAATAGTCTGGATTATTTGGATTATATTCTATAGCTTTGTCTAAATCTGAAATAGCTTCAGCATAATTTTTTAAATACTTTTTAGAACAGCCTCTGCAATAATAAGCATTAAAATGATTAGGATTTTTATTTATCAGTATATCAAAATCTTTTATAGCTTCTTCATACTTTAATGCTCTATATTTAGTATATCCTCTTTCATAATAAACATCAAAATTATCAGGATACTCTTTTATTATTTTATCGTATATTTGCAAAGCCTCTTCATATCTGTTCATATTAGATAAACAAAAAGCAATATTATAATAGGTGCTAAGTTTATTAGGATCTATTTCTAATACTTTATTATAATACTCTACAGCTTTATCATATATAGCCTCTCTTGAATATATAAGCCCAATATTAGTATAAATATCTGCTTCATCATAGCCCAATTCCAAAGCATGATTAAAATCTTCCAAAGCCTTATCATAATCTTCTAAACTCATTTCAGCAAGAGCAATATTATAATAAGATAAGCTATAATGAGGATTTATTTCTAATGCTCTTTTATAATAGTTAATTGCTTCTTGATAATTTCCAAGATTATGCTCAATAAGCCCCAAATTAATATAAGCAGCTGAATATTGAGGATTTATCTCCAATGCCTTATTATAGTATTCAATAGCTTTTTCATAATCATGCATTTCATAATATGATAAACCAATATTATAATATGCCATGTCCATATAAGTATTTAACTCTAAAGCCTTATTGAAATTTTTAATAGCTTCTTCATAATTTCTTTTATAATGATAAACCAAACCAATAGTATTATATATTTCAGCATTATTATTATCTATATACAAAGCCTTATCCAAATAATATAAAGCTTCATCATATAATTCTAATTCTATTTTTATCAAAGCAATTTCATTATAAATAGCAACATCAGTATTATCTATTTCAAGTATTTTTTCTAAACAAGATAAAGCTCCGTCATAATCTCTTAAAGCTCTTTTAATTAAAAATATTTTAAAATAAGTATCTGCATTATTAGGAGAAATTTGAAGTGATTTTTCTAAATAAGATAAAGCCTCATCATTTAAATTTAATTTATGCAAAGCAAAAGCAATATCATAATATGCATCAATAAAGTTAGGATTTATTTCTAATGCTTTTTTTAAATATTCTAAAGATTCCTCCATATATCCTGCATCAATTTTTATATTTCCTATTCTGTCATAAATATAAAGGTCATCAGGATACATTTCTATAATTTTATTTAAATATTCATTAGCTTCCTGCTCTAAACCTAAATCTAATTTTATAGAATAAATTTTTAAATATGTTTCAATATTATTAGGATCTATTTCTAAAGCCTTATTTAAATAAGACAAAGCCTCATCATCTAAATCCATAGAATGTTTTAACAAAGCAATGTTATGATAGGCGATAATGAGATTAGGATTTGTTTCTATAGCTTTATCATAATATTTTAAAGCTTCATCAAATTCATTTAGATTGTATTTACATAAACCAATAGTGTTATATGCAAAACTTGATGTATCATTTTTATCTAATTCTATAACTTTATTAAAATCTTCTATTGCCTCTTTATAAAAAGCCATATAAAATTTAGCCAATCCTCTTTCATAATAGGAATTATAATCTCCAAGCTCAATAGCTCTATCAAAATCTTTTATAGCTTCTTCATATAAACGCAAATTTAATTTTGCTAATCCTCTATTATGATAAAGATCATAAGAATCACCATTATAAAATATAACTTTATCAATATATTCAATAGCTTTTTCATAATCCTTATTTTCAAATGATTCCTTAGCTTTATTTAATAATTCTTCAATACTATTATTACTATTATTCATGATACACCCCATATTATTTTTTAAGACTTTTCATATTTCCAATTTCATATTTATTAATCTAATAATATTATATTATAAAAATAATTTAATACTATAAAAAATTGTTATTAATAAATTTGCTTGTTTTATTTTTTATATTTAGTATTATTGATGTGGAATTATTATCAGTTTAATTACATCGGAGGAAATGTTATGACTTATAAAGAGATTATAGAAACAGCAAAAGACTGTATGGGTTTCTGTAAAGCTTGCATTACATGTAATGGTAAGGTTTGTAAAAATAGTATGCCAGGACCTGGTGCCAAAGGAATAGGAGATGTTGCCATTAGAAATTATGACAAATGGAGAGAGATAAGACTCAATATGGATACAATATGCTCTAATGAAGATGTTGATACTTCTTTTGAACTGTTCGGCAAAAAATTCAAATACCCTATATTTGCAGGTCCTGTAGGGGCAGTTCAGCTTCACTATGGAAATAAATATACGGAAGAAGAATATAATGATATATTAGTAAAATCCTGTCATGAGGCAGGTATTGCTGCTTTTACTGGAGACGGAACTAATCCTAATGTAATGATTGCCGCTACTACTATGATAAAAAAACAAAACGGCATAGGAATACCTACTGTTAAGCCTTGGAATATGGATGTTATAAAAGAAAAAATGAAATTAGTTGCTGATTCAAATGCTTTTGCTGTTGCTATGGATGTTGATGCTGCAGGACTTCCTTTTTTAAAAAATCTTACTCCAAAGGCTGGAAGCAAAACTGTTGATGAATTAAAACAAATAAAAGAGATTGCTCAAAGACCATTTATAATAAAAGGAATAATGACTGCAAAAGGAGCTAAAAAGGCTGTTGAAGCTGGGGCTGATGCAATAATAGTATCAAATCATGGAGGACGCGTACTTGATCAATGTGCATCTACTGCTGAAGTGCTGCCTGAAATTGTTGATGCAGTTAAAGGAAAAATAAAAATATTGGTAGACGGCGGAATAAGAAGCGGTGCCGATATATTAAAAGCTCTTGCTATTGGAGCTGACGGAGTTGTTATTGCAAGAACTTTTGTAATAGCTGCTTACGGCGGAGGAGAAGAAGGAGTTCAATCTTATGCTGCACAATTAGGTGCTGAACTTGAAGATGCTATGACTATGTGCGGAGTTCACAGCTTAAAAGAAATAACTAGAGAAATTGTAAGATTTTAATTCGTTTAATTTTTATTAATTTGATTTTTTAAACTCAATATAGAGAGCTTTCAAAAAACTCTGTATATTGAGTTTATTTTTTAATAAATAGTTTAAAAAGTCATCGAGAAGATTAAGTATAAAATTATAAACGCAATGTTTCACATATTATATAACTTATTATTTTGTATATAAATATGCAGTATTTCGTTTATCTACAGAATACAGAGTTAGTACGCACAATCATAAATAAAATTGTTTTTGAAATAAGTATATTATTTATTATATCACTGCTTTCTTATATCGGTAAAAGTTCCGCCTAAGAAAGTTTTCCAAGCATTATCTGTTATATCTGATGCATTAGGCAGTATTAATGTCTTAAGTTTATCACAATAGTAAAATATATATCCCGAATCTTTTATATCATTAGGATTTGTTCCCAAATAAGTAAGTGTGGTTAATTCCTGAGAAAATGCAAATGCCTGCATTCCTATAGACTTTAATGAAGCTGGTATTGTCAGTTCTGTAATATAAATAGTGTCAAAAGCAGCGTCTCCTATTGATTCCAATGAAGAAGACAATTTTAATGTTTCTATCGGTGCTCCGCTAAATGCTCCCATTCCTATTGATGTTACAGAATTTGGTATTACTACTTCTTTCAATGAATTATTATATAAAAATGACATATCTCCTATAGTTTTAAGTCCATTACCTAATGTTAATTTCTCTATATTTTGGCAATTATTAAATGCATCATTTTCTATTGAAGTTACAGAATCTGGTAATATTATTTCTCTTATGTTATATAAATTATCAAAAGACATACTTTCTATTGTTTTTATTTTATTATTTGGAAATATAAAATTAAGATTTATAGTATCATCAATAGTTTCACCAGAAAACATACATGTTTTTATGGTATTATCCTGAAAATCAATATTTCGTATATCAATATCTATATTTTTAGCAGTACCTACATTAACAGCTGATTTTACTGTTAAAATAGAAAGTGATTCTGCTGTGCTTTGAGTATAATCTTTAGGAACACCTGTAAATATCAATCTATATGAACCCATCTCTTCATAATAGGCTTTTAAATTTTCTTCTATCTTTTGGCTTATTACAGCATCGTCTAAACCTATATCTATGCCGTATTTTGCTATTAATTCTTCTTCTGTAGGACCTGAAGGCACAGTATTATCTGCATTATCATTATTAATATTAGGTGATACAATTTCTGATGAACAAGATACAAGCACTAATGTCAATATCAATAAAATATTTTTTATCATTATTTATCCTCTAAATTAAAGTTACTTATATAATAACAAAAATTATAAAAAAAATACTTTATTTAAAAAAATATAAATTATGATATTATAGATAGTCTTATATAATTTATTTTTTGTATTATAAAAAACTACATAAAACCTTATTGTATATATTTTTTGAATAAACTTTATCTTTTATTTTAAATTACAGAATAATAAAAAAACTTATACTGATTAATTTTATTAAACAGTATAAGTTCAATTATATTTGTTAGTACGGTAATTATAATATATCTTTTATTTCTACAACTTTAGCTTCATCTATAAAGAGATTTATCACTGCTAATTTAATACTTTTTGTTTTAGTTTCTAAACTTTCAGCTTCAGCAATATAATAATAATTACAGCCATGATATATTTGATGACCCAAATAAAGTTCAGCTTCATAGTCAAGACCTAAAACATTATGCATACCTTTGTCAAATAATTTAAGAAAATGATGAGCCTCTGTAGAATCATTTAATAGAAAAACTAAAAAATGAAAATGCTTTAGATTTACAATCTATTGATGAACTTATGGCAAGACGACAGTCCGCCTACGGCGAAAGACAAGTATATTTTGCTATGAGTATCACGCAAGGTGTGCCTTTGGCAGAAGAGAGAGAAAATAACACGCAAGGTGTACCTTCGGTAAAAGAAGATATATCAAAATTAGATAATGATATAGATACTTTAATGAAGAATATAGAAAATAGAAATAAGGAAATCAGAATTAGAATTATCGCCGGCAAAGAAAAAAGGAGTCCAGCCATTATTATCAGCAGCATTAACATCGGCTCCTTTATCTAGCAAATATTTTACTACTTCTAAATGCCCATTATCTGAAGCCAACATCAAAGCTGTCCAATTATCATTATCTTTAGCATTTACATCGGCTCCTTTTTCTATTAAGGATTTTAATGTTTCTAAATCATTATTTTTAGAGGCTTCTAATAATTCAATCATTTTATATCCTCAATAAAAATACAGGCGATTGAAAATCAACACTTTCAAAAAATTAACTTCCAATCGCCCATTAGACTTTATATATTCAACTTTTACTTTTTATCTATTTTATTATTTATTATCATCAACAACTTCATAATCAGCATCAACTACACCGTCGTCTTTTCTGCCTGAATCTTGTCTGTTATCAGGCTGTGCTTGCTGTCCTGCATCTGCCTGACCTTGCTGTGCTCCTGCTTGTTTATAAAGTGCCTCTGAAGCTTTGCTCCATGCTGCTTGTAAATCGTCTGTAGCTCTTTTAATACTGTCTGTATTATTAGATTCTACTGCTGATTTCAATGCACTCATTTTTGACTCAATTTCTGATTTGTCAGAAGCCTGCAATTTATCGCCGTTTTCTTTTAATAATTTTTCTGTCTGATAAATCATATGGTCAGCATTGTTTTTAGCTTCAACTTCTTCTTTTTTCTTTTTATCTTCTTCAGCATGTTTTTCAGCGTCCTGAACCATTTTGTTTATTTCATCTTCGCTAAGTCCGCTTGAAGAAGCTATTGTTATTTTCTGCTCTTTACCTGTACCCAAATCTTTAGCTGTAACATGTACTATACCGTTAGCATCAATATCGAATGAAACTTCTATTTGAGGTACTCCTCTTGGTGCAGGAGGTATTCCTACCAAGTCAAATCTTCCAAGCTCTCTGTTGTCATTAGCCATTTTTCTTTCACCTTGTAATACTCTGATAGTTACAGATGACTGATTGTCTGCTGCTGTAGAGAATACTTGTTTTTTGTTTGTAGGTATAGTAGTGTTTCTGTTGATTAAAACAGTCATTACTGAACCTTCTGTTTCAATACCAAGTGAAAGCGGAGTAACATCAAGAAGAAGTACATCTTTAACATCACCTTTTATGATACCGCCTTGTACTGCTGCTCCCATTGCTACTGCTTCATCTGGGTTTACACTTTTATTTGGTTCTTTTCCAAATATGTTTTTAACTGTTTCCTGTACTAAAGGTACTCTTGTAGAACCTCCAACAAGTATAACTTCATCTATATCACTGGTAGAAAGTCCTGCATCTTTCAATGCTTTTTCACATGGGATGCGAGTTTTTTCTACTAAATCTCTTACTAAATCCTCAAATTTTGCTCTTGATAAAGATACATTCAAATGTTTAGGACCTGATGCATCTGCTGTCAAGTACGGCAAATTAATATCAGTTTGTAATGAACTTGAAACTTCTTTTTTAGCTTTTTCAGCAGCTTCTTTTAATCTCTGTAAAGCCATTTTATCATTATTCAAGTCAACGCCTGTATCTTTTTTGAACTCATCTATAAGCCAATTAATTATCGCTTGGTCAAAGTCATCACCTCCCAAGTGAGTATCACCATTTGTACTTTTTACCTCAAATACTCCGTCAGCTAATTCAAGTATAGATATATCAAAAGTACCGCCACCCAAGTCATAAACTGCTATTTTTTCATCTTTCTTCTTTTCTATACCATAAGCTAAAGCAGCTGCAGTAGGCTCATTTATTATTCTTAATACATTAAGTCCGGCAATACGGCCTGCATCTTTAGTAGATTGTCTTTGACTGTCATTAAAGTATGCTGGTACTGTAATAATAGCATCAGTTACTGTTTCACCCAAATATTCTTCTGCTGTTTGTTTCATTTTTTGAAGTATTCTAGCACTTATCTCCTGAGGAGTGAAATTTCCTTCTAAAGTTTTAATTTTTACTTTTCCGCCGTCTTCTATAACTGTATAAGGCATTCTTGAACGCTCTTCTGTTACTTCTGCATAAGTGTTACCCATAAATCTTTTAATAGAGAATATTGTATTTTCTGGGTTGGTTACCATTTGGTTTTTAGCAGGCTGACCTACTAATACTTCACCTTTATTTGTAAATGCTACTACAGAAGGAGTTGTTCTGTTTCCTTCAGCATTTGTTATTACTACAGGTTTACCGCCTTCCATTACTGATACACATGAATTTGTTGTTCCTAAATCTATTCCAATTATTTTACTCATAATAAATTTCTCCTTTTCAAATATTACTAAATCTTTTAATACTAAAATTAATATATCTTAAATTATCTGCTGTCAGTCTTTCGTCAGAACACTAACAACATACTCAGTATGACCATTACCCAAATGAGAAGTAGTAAGGTCAACATTAATTACTTCTTTATCTCTGATATGATTATTAATCGCATCAGTCAAATCCTGAAGAACTCTGTTTATATGCTGTATGCTCTCCTTTTTGTCCGCTTTCGGCTCGTAATAAGCTCTAAAAAGTTGAATATGTGCCATAAAATCTCCTAATTAATTATTTATTCTTTAGCAGCAGCCGGCTTTCCAACCACTACTTTAGCTGTTCTCAAAAGTTCATCATTCAATTTATAACCTTTAGCATAAACTTCAACAACCTTTTCTTTATCAAGATCTGGAACTTCTATCATAGTTAATGCCTCATGTACATTAGGGTCAAACTCTTCTCCTAAAGACTCTATTTCAGAAACTCCGTTATCATGCATAAAGTCTATAAATTGTTTATGTATTAGTGCTATTCCTTTATAATACTCAGAATTCTGAATATTTTCTTCTTTCTCTCCTGCTTTTAATGCCCTCTCAAAATTATCCATGAAATTTAACAAAGACAATAAAAGTTCTTTATTCGCTCTTTTTATACCATCAATTTTCTCTTTAGCCGTCCTCTTTCTAATATTTTCTGCCTCTGCCATAGCATACATATATTTATTTTTCATATCAGCAGATTCATTTTCTAACTCTTCTATTCTTTTTTTCAATGCAGTTATTTCATCTTCAGTATTATTTTCTGTATTTTCTTCTGATTGCTCATTGTTTTCAGCCGCTTCTGCTTCTACATTTTCTTCCTCTTTTTTATCTTCACTATTTTCTTTTATTTCCTCTTCCATTTATTCTCCTTTTTATTAAAAGTATTATTTTATAACTTTTTAATATTCTCAGCTTTATACCACTATTATATGCAATAAATGTGCCAATAAATAAAATTTAAACAATATATTTCATAAAAAATAGCTTAAGAAAATATATCTAAAACATATAAATCTAAAAAACTAATAAATAATATGCTCAATATAATACAAAAACATATTAAAATATATAAATAATTTTTAATTATAGCTGAATACAAAGAGATATAATATTATATGTACAATTTTTATACATCTAAAATATTCAATCATGTATTATTTTTATACATATAAATATAATAAAAATAGCATTATGATAATATTAGACAATAAAAGTTTGAATTTTCGTTAAAAAAGTATCACCCTGTATAAGACATCAGGGTGATAAGGAGGTTTATGAAAAATTGTATTAATTTAACAATACTCCTAAATTATATATAAAATCATATAAAAGTCAATCATTTTTTATATTTTATTTTAATAATTTTATGATATTCCTGATATTATATCATTAATTTCTGAATATAAATGCGAACCTGTTTTTAATTCATCTTTAACTTTATCTCTGGCATGTATTACAGAGGCATGATCTCTATTAAAATCAAGTCCTATTTCCGTAACAGACTTTTTAGAATATTCGCAAGCTAAATATATAGCAACATGCCTTGCTTTAGATATAAATTTTGTTCTGTCTTTACTTTCAAAAGATGATATCTCTATACCATAATAATCAGCAACTATTTTTTTTATCTCTTTTATTGTAGCATTCTTCAATTTGGGCTTATTGGTGAAATAATCTTTAAATATATCTAATTTATCGCATTGTTCTATATTAGGAGTTATTTTCATTAAATCTCTTACTGATAAATATGCCCTTATTGCACCTTCAATCTTCCTAACATCTGTTGTAATATTTTCTGCCATATATTTCATAACTTCTTCATCTATACTTGTATGCAAATCGAATAGTTTTCTTTCTATTATGGCAAGTCTAGTTTCATATTGCGGTGGCTCTATTGAAAGAATAAGACTCTTTTCAAATCTATTTTTCAATCTTGCTTCTATATTTCTTAACTCTTTAGGGGGCTTATCACTTACAAATACCATCTGTTTTGATGAATTATCTAAAGCCTGAAATATTTCAAACAGCTCTTTAGATGTTTCCTGAGCACTTTCAAGAAGCTGTAAATCATCTAATAAAAGCATGTCCAATGATTTATATCTTTTCTTAAAAATTTCAGGTTTTTTATTCTGAAGTCCTGATACATATTCATCTCTGAACCCGCTTCCGTCTATATAGAGAACTTTAGCATTAGGATTATTCTGCATATAACTATTACCTATAGCCTGAAGTAAATGCGTCTTTCCTATACCAACACTTCCATATATATAGAGAGGATTATATTCTTTGCCAGGATTAGATGATACATATTTAGCGGCTTCAAATACATATCGGTTATTATTTCCCTGTATAAAATTATCAAACCTAAAATAATCGTTTAAATTGCTTTTACTATAAGAATTTTCTTTTTTTGAGGATTCTAATATATTTTTATTAGAATTATTTTCTTTATTTTCAAGATATTCTTCAGTTTCATGCATATACTTATTAACAAGTTCTGCATCTACTTTGACATCTATATCTATATTATGCCCAAGCCTATCTTCAAAAAAATCTTTTATTCTTGATAAAAAATCTTTTTTTATATGCGATGCTGTAAAATCTCCAGAACACACTATATCAGCTTTATTTTCATTATCAGATACAATTATACTGCCTTTAAGCAGAGCAACACCAGCAAACTCATCATCTTCACTTATAATATCTAAAAATTCATTCCAATACTTTTTTATCTCTTCCATCTTTCTATCTTTAAAATATATTCTAGCTATATAATAATCGGAATTTATATTTTTAAATTAAATATAGAAAATTACAGTATATATTATTACTAATTGGCTGAAACTTTAAAAACTAATACTATAAGAAGAACCAATATCAGTATAAACATAATAGTAAATATAAATGAAGCCCATTTTATATATTTAACTATCTTATATATAGATGTATTTTTATCTAGTACAGTATTTTGAATACCATGCAAAGCCGATGCAATTAAAAACAAAGCATCTTCTCCCCAACCAGCAACAGGTATAACATCTGGAATAAAATCAATGGGCGAAATCGTATATATTAAAGCTAATATAAATGGAATCCAAGAAATTATAAAATTAAAAGAATTCTTTTTATCATTAAAGTCATCATTAACTATTTCAACTTCTCTCTCATTATTATCATAATTATTCATAAATACCCCATAATTATTAGTATTATAATTATCAAAGAGCAGGAGAATGATATCCCTTATAATTACCATTTGGATGACTCATACACTTGGCAGAAGTTAATTGTTTTATAGTTTTATATTTATTACCGCAGTATTTACAAGTATATTCATCTTTTTCACTGCCCTCATAAAGTTTATGCTTGCCTTTATAATTACCATCTGGGTACCGCATACAATTTTGAGAAGTTAATAATTTAACTGAACTAAATTTATTGCCGCAATACTCACAGTAAAAATTCTCCTGACTTTTAGGTATTAAACTTGCAGAAAAACAAAAGATTATAAAAGTTATTATATATAATGTTCTCATTTTTTATTATCCGAAATTAAATCTTTATATTTAGAGTCTTTAAATTCTATATATGGTTTAGAACTAAGCATATGAATTGCTGTTATAAGCGAATAACTAATCCAAGCCTTTTTTTCTGTAGGTTTAGATGATGAAGATTCATTTTTTTTAAGAAGCTCATTCAAAGATTCTGATATATCATCAATGTGCTCTTCAAAAAAATCTTCGCACTCATCACAAGTATCCATGGTAGCCTGCCCTTGTATTTCTTCTACATTTTTTCCGCACCAAACACATTTTACAGACATTTATATACCTCTTATTATTTTTATTTACATGCATTATACAGATAATATTTAATTTGTAAAGATTTTGAGTATATAATTTTATATGTTTTTATGCAAATTTATAGAAATTAATAAACATAATTCTAGAGTTTTAAAGGATTTTTTGAACTGCAAATTAAATTGTTTTCATCTGATGATTCTCTTTTATCATTATTTGATACTGTTTTAACATATTTAACTAAATCCAAATAATTATTTATTTTTGACTTTTCTTTCGACTTTTTATATAAAATATTTGCCAATTTTCTCTCTTTACTATTGCTTCCTTTAGGTATTCTATTATTTTCTTTACTAATAATATATGCATATAAAATTTTGACATCATTAATTAAAAAAGATAAATCTTCACTACTAGATATATAATAAACTGATGATATTATCTGATTATAAGCTTCATCAATTTTCTTGCCTTTAAGTTCTATAAAACATGTTTTATCATATTTTCTATATGCTAAATAGTCACATTTTTTTATGTTATCTGAAATTATACCTTTATCAACTGTAATAATATAAATATCATCTAAAGCATATATAAAAACTTTAGTCTGAGAATCGGATAAAGTTATAGTTTCATCTTTTTTTAATTGTTTTATAAAATTATCATTAATCATAAATCTTCTTCTATATCAAGTAATTTAGTGTAAGTTTCATTTATATAATCAGAAATTTCATCTATCAATTCTGTCATAATTTCGCCGCTATTTTCATTTATTAAACTTGAATATGATGTTTTATTATCTTTAAAATAAAGTTTAAATGCATTTATTTTATCCGTATCAATAACTCCATACTTACCAAATAACTTATCAATCTTTTCATTAACCTCATCACTATTTTTTTCTTTTTTTATTTTTCCTGCATATAATAAATTATTAGTGCTTGTTAATATATAAGGGCTATGAGTTGTTATGAAAACTGTACTTCCTGTGATATTCATAAAATTCACTATAAAATCTACTATTTCTTTTTGCATCTTAGGATATAAATGTGCTTCAGGTTCTTCTATAATCACGAAAGCCTTTTCATTTCTTATAATAAGATAATATAAAATGTTCAAAAGCCATAGTATTTCCTGATGTCCAGAAGATATATAGTTAACAGGTATTCTCTCTTTTTTTTCAGAATCTAATAAAATATATTCTGTACCATTTTCAGAAAAATATTCTCCTTTCATAAGATTAATAATTTTCTTAGACAATTGTATTATATTATGCCTTATTTTCTTATTTCTTATTTTATTATTAAGACCCTTTATTCCATTATTAAATATATGCTGTATATTTTCTATAAATTGTATAAATTTCAAATTAACTAAATCAATAGATTCATAATTTAATTTAGTTTTCTGATTATTAATAAAGGATAATGAACTTCTAGCAGCAGGAATATAATAAGTATTATACTCCTCATCAAATATACCTTTATTTAAAAGAATAGGTAAAATTCTCTTAAATAAATCTAGTTTTTCAACTCTATTGTATTTAATATTTTTTATTTCATTATAAAAATTATATACCATATTTAGTAAAGCATCACTATAAGATATAATCAATTTTTTATCTTTATCAAATTTTATTTCTATATTAAGAGATGCTTTATAATTATAGGAAATAAATAAATCTGTATATTCTAAATCTCCAAATATTTTTATAAATAAATCTTTAGCCTTAATATCTAATTGTGATATTAACTGTTCTTTTGATAAAACATTATTATTTTTATCATTATTTAATAATAGTTCAACTATAAAAGAATTAACATCATCTTTTAATAATCTAAAAAAATATATACATTTACAAATTGTACTTTTTCCTACGGCCTGCTCTCCAATAATCAAATTAAAATCTTTTATATCCATTTCAAAATATGTTATAGGACCTAAATTCTTAATTATCAAATTTGACATATTATCTCCAAAATAATTTAAACAGTTTATTATTATATAATAAAAATGGTAAAATATCTATAAATCACAATTCATTATTTATTATAGTCATATGAACATGATCTTCCCACTTACCATTAATCTTTAAATATTTCTTAGCAAGCCCCTCATATTCAAATCCCAATCTTTTAGCCAACTCTAATGAAGGTTTATTGTGCGGCATTATATTAGCCTCTACTCTATGAAGTTTAAGTTCTTTAAATACTATTATTATTGCTGCTTTAAGAGCTTCAGTCATATAGCCTTTACCTTGTTCAAATTCATCTAATTTATAGCCCACTGTAGTTGATAAAAAAACCCCTTTATAAATATTGCTGAAATTAATCATACCTATAATCTTTCTTTTATCTTCTATTTTATATATCCAAAATTTCAGCATTCTTTCCAATCTGATTTCTTCAAGCTCTTTTTTTATAATATCTTTATGAGTATTAACCTTATAAAATACTTCAGGTCTTTGAGGATCAAACTCTTTAAAAAACTCTCTATTTCTTCTGTAAAAATCAACTATCTCTGAAGCCATATTTATATTAGGCTGTAATAGAAAAAGCCTATTTGTTTTATAAGTCTTTTTAAGCATATAAAATCAACCTATTATAATCTTATTTTCATATTATAATCTTAGAATTAACTATATTAAAGCCTTCATGTTTGAGTAAATATTCTTTTTTATCCAAGCCTCCCGCATAGCCTGTTAATTTTTTATTTACTCCTACAACTCTATGACAAGGTATAATAATAGCTATTTTATTTTTTCCTTCAGCTGTTCCAACTGCTCTCGATATGCTGCCTCTTTTATCGGAAATACTTGCTGCTATTTCAGAATATGATACAACATTACCAAAAGGTATATTTAAAGTTTCCAACCAAACATTATATTGAAAATCTGTACCATATAAAGCCAAAGGAATAGAAAAATTTTTTAAATTATTTGAAAAGTAATTATCTAATTCTTTTTTTGCCTTCTTTATTATAGGCGGTTCATCATGTTTTAATGATATATTAATATTATTTAAGTTAAACTCTAATGAAGTGATATATTGAGAAGTTTCATCTGTCATTAATATTATATCGCCAATAGGGCTTTTATAAATATAGGCTTTATTAAAATTTGTTTTTTTATCAAGCCTAATAATTTTCACAATTTAACCTTTTTAAGATTAATTAGAGGACAAGAAGCATATAAGCCCTCTATAACTTCAGGATTAACTGCCGCAGAAGCATATCCAAGTACATTTACACTTACTAAATACTCAGCATCTATAGAAGCCACATACTCAGCCGTATCTCTCGCTGTAAAAAATATGCAGTAGTCAAGAGCAACGCCGACAAAATCAAGCACCAAAGTTTCTTTATTTTCTCTGGCAGCATCTATGAATTCTTTATGCATATAAGAAAAACCGGAGTTACCCTCATCGTCCGGATCAACTCCCTTTTGAACATAAATATAATCTCTTTTCTTCCTTAAGCCATCAACTATAGCAGAACCATAAGTTCTGGCAACGCAATGACGAGGCCATAAAGTAATAATTTCTTCATCCCCCGTATCCTGATCTATAACTTTTATTTTAGAAAAAGGCTCTTTTTCATGAGTTGAAGCAAAAGATATATGATTAGAAGGATGCCAATCCTGAGTTGCAATTATGGCATCATACTCGCCATTCTTTATAAGATCATTTATAATAGGCACTAATTTAGAAGCACCTTTAACAGCCATAGGACCGCCTTCCATATAATCATTTTGCATATCTACTATTGTAAGTATCTTTATTTTACTCATAACCCAAGTCCGTAAACATTAATATTTAGGAAATTTTATTAAGCCCTATACTCTCCTGCACAGGAATAAGAGCTTCTATAGTTTCTTTTATAAGTTCATCTATGTTAATTCCCAACATTTCAGCACCTTTATTTATAACCGTTCTATCAACTTTAGCTGCAAATGCCTTATCTTTCAATTTCTTCTTAACAGATTTTACTTCCATATCATCTAAACTCTTTGAAGGTCTCACTAAAGCACATGCGGTAATAAAACCTGCAAGCTCATCAACAGCATATAAAGTTTTTTCCATATTGCTTAAAGGCTCTATGTCGGTACAAATTCCATAACCATGACTTTGAATGGCTCTTATAAAACTATCAGGACCCCCCTCTGCCTCAAGTATTTCCCTAACTTTAATACAATGCTCATCAGGATATTTTTCATAATCCATATCATGCAAAAATCCTACCATACCCCATTCATCTTCATCTTCTGCGTTTTTTCTAGCAAAATATCTCATAACTGCTTCTACTGATAATGCATGCTTAAATAATGAATGCTCATTGTTATATTTTTTAAATAGTTCAATAGCTTTATCTCTTTCTATGCTAGCCATTTAAAAACCTCCAAATATTATCATAAGTATATATTATATTTGTCTATTTTTCAATATTTTATTCTATTTATATAATATTTTAATAATAAAAAAGTTATAATAAAAATAAATATAAAAACGATGATTATAATATTAGTATACATAATATTAACTTAATAAAATGGAAATAATATGAAAAAATTTATAGCAATAACATTATTTATAAATATTGTCACTCTATACGCATTAACAGAAAATGAAAATAAAATGATTAATGCTGTCAAAATAGGAGATATCAGAACTATACAAACTCTATTATCACAAAATGTAAGTCCGAATATTAAAGATGAAAGAGGATATTCACTCATACATATAGCAGCAGAAAATAATCAGACAGCTTCAATAAATATACTTAAAACTTCTCCGTATACAGATTTAAATATCCTTTTGGAAAGTAATACTAAAATAACAAATAATAATCAATATATAGACGGTT
Source organism: Brachyspira hampsonii (assembly GCF_001746205.1). Classification (NCBI taxonomy): domain Bacteria; kingdom Pseudomonadati; phylum Spirochaetota; class Spirochaetia; order Brachyspirales; family Brachyspiraceae; genus Brachyspira; species Brachyspira hampsonii. Next base: position 174,366 of record NZ_MDCO01000006.1, on the reverse strand, counting down.
CATACTATTCAGCTATGGACATTGCTGCTGTAAATAGAAATTTTGAAAGCGTAAAATTACTAATAGATTCAGGAGCAAATATTAATTTTAAAATGAAAGAAAAACCTAGAAGTGAATTTCTTGCATCAGAATATTCCAATCCTCAAATATTAGAGCTTTATCTTAATAAAAATATATACCTTCTTATGAATAGCGAAGATGTTGTATCATTAATTAAATCAGCAAGCATTGGAAATAATGCAGAAAATATAAACTATTTAGTAAAAAACTTAGGAATAGATGTTGATACTAAAGATACAAATACTATGCTTCATTATGCTGTAGGAAATGGTTCTATAGAGGCTGCAAGCGAACTTATAAAATTGGGAGCTAATATTGATAATACAAATGCCAATTTCAAAACATCTTTGCATTATGTAATAGAAAACAATTCTAATAAATTGCTTGAAAGTGTTAATTTGCTTTTATCTAAAAATGCCAATCCTAATATAAAAGATAAAAATGGAAATACCGCTTTGCATTTAGCTGTAATGAATGCCCATAAATCAAAAAGTAAATATATAGAAGTCATAAATGCTTTAATAAAATATAATACCGATATAAATATATTAAATGATCAAAATCAATTAGCATTAAATATAGCAGTTATTAATAATGATACTGAAATATCTAATATTTTAATAAATGCCGAATCTGAATTAAACAATATCTATAATGGATATGCTCCTATACATATAGCAGTAAAAAATAATAATATATCTATAGTTGATAATTTATTATTAAACGGTGCTGATGCTGAGATAAAAGACAGCAGAGGATACACTCCATTAGCTATAGCAGTAGAAAATAATAATTTAGAAATGTGCAGAAAACTTATAAGAAACAATGCAGCTGCTGACAGTAAAGCGATAGATTTAGCAAAGAAAATAAATAATAAAGAAATAAAAAAATTATTAGGATTAGAAGAAGTAAATTAATATTATCTTACAGCACCGTATTTAATTAAAATTTCAGCCATTTTATAATTTTTATTTTCTTCTGACATAGTTAAAGCTGTTTTATTATAATTATTTCTTTTATTTACATCTGCCCCATTTTCTATTAATATTTCAACTAAATTTCTATAATCCAATATAGCAGCATACATTAAAGCAGTGTAGCCATGAATATCCTGAATATTGATATCAGCCCCTAAAGAAATAAAAGTTTTCACTATATCAGCATCAGCCTTATTTAAAATATTATATATCAAAGCAGTCTTTCCATCTAAATTCTGAGCATTAATATCAGCACCTGAATCGGCAAGTAATTTTATTATATTTGCATCTCTGCTGGAAGCATACATCAAAGCTGTAGATTTATAATTATCTCTAAGATTAACATCCGCCTTATACCATATAAGCATCTGTATAATATCAAAATCACAAGTATTGCATGCATATATTAAAGCAGTTTTACCGCTGTCATTTTGCATATTAGGATTGGCATTGTTCTTTAATAATAATTCTAATATATAAATATCTTTATTAAATACAGCATGCATCAAAGGAGTAACACCGTATCTGTCTTGAACATTAATATTAACATCTTTTTTATTAAGTATATTTCTAATTGACATAATATCAGATTTTTCGGCAGCCATAATTAAATCATTTTCATTTTGAGTAAATGAATATATAATATTACAGCAAATGCTTATAAATATGATAATAGATACAGTCTTCATAATTTATAATTCTATTATTAAATAGAAATATATCAAGAAGTAATGAAAATAAAAAAGGCTTAAATTATGCATATTTATATAAGCATAATCAAGCCTCAAAAAATATTTAATTATATTTATTTTTTAATTATCTTTTAGCCATTTCATATTGTTTAGGGAATGGAACATCAATACCTAAAGTTCTGGCAGCCTGTAATGCCCAATAAGGGTTTCTTAAAATCTCTCTTCCAATATATACAGCATCAGCAGCACCGTTTCTTACTATCATATTAGCCATTTTAGGATCTGTTAAAAGTCCTCCACCTATGCAAGGAACTTTCATATATTGTTTTAACTCTCTGCAGAAAGGTATTTGATAGCCTTCATAAGGTATAATTTTACCGTCAGCAGTAACAGCTCCTGTACTAACATTGATAGAATCAAATAATCCTTGTTCTTCTAATGGTTTTAACATATCAACAAAATCTTTTACTGTGTTCCCGCCTTCTTTCCAGTCATAAGAAGATATTCTTATTTGTATAGGATAATCTTTTCCTACAGCTTCTTTTCCTTTTCTTAAAATCTCTTCTAAAATTTTAGCTCTGTTTTTTCCGTATTCATCCGTTCTTTTATTTGATAATGGTGATAAGAAAGTAGAAATCAAATAACCATGAGCAGCATGAACTTCAACCATATCAAAGCCTGCTTTTTTAGCTCTGACAAATGCTTTAACAAATGCATCAACAACTTCATTAATATCATCTTTAGTCATTTCAACAGGTGTTTTAAACTGATCACTAAATGCTATAGCACTAGGAGCATATATTTTATCAACTTTCAAACAATCACATTTTCTTCCTGCATGATTAATCTGTATTGCTGCAGAAGCTCCATTACCTTTTATAGCTTTAACAAGTTTGCTTAAGCCGTCAATATATTTATCGTCCCAAATGCCTAAATCATTGTCAGTAATATAGCTGGCAGTAGAAAGCACTCCTGTAGCTTCAACAATAATAAGTCCTGCTCCGCCTATAGCCCTTGTAGAATAATGCTGAATATGCCAATCATTAACATATCCGTCTTCAGCACTATACATACACATTGGAGGCATTACTACACGGTTTTTTATTTCAAGATTACCTATTTTTAAAGGTGTAAAAAGATTACTTTTTTCTGGTTTCATAAAATAACTCCTTTATAAAAATAAACTAACTATTTTCTGAATATAGTAATATATAGTATATAACAATTTTTTATATATTTCAATTTCACAATATAATTAATTTGAATATACTTATAAAATAATTATATGTGAACATCAAAAAGATTAATACAAATAACACATATAATACATTTGTTTGTAAAAAATGCATGAAAAATACATAAGAATTATTATTAAATTATCAAAAATATACTAATAAAAAATACTATTCTTTTTTTAGACCATTTAATAGTATATCTGTCAAACGATTTACTTCTATCGGCAAGACATATGGTATCTTTTTTCACTTTAGCTGTTATGGTAATATTTTGTCCTACATACTGGGCATATTCATCAAAAAATTTTTTATCAAAATAATAATCTCTCTCTTCAGTGCTTATAACAATATCTGGAAATATAGAAGTTCCAACCATTCTAATTGTACCTGTAATATCTTCTTTTTTAGCAAAAAGTAAAAAGAAAAAAATGCACATGCAAATATAAGAATATTTTATCATATTTTTATAAATTGTTTTCATTAGTTCTCCATTTTTTGTAGATTAATATTTTTTATATTTTCTCATTTTTAATATAAAATCAATAATCAATAAATTATTCTAGCTAATAATATCAGTTGGAGTTAATCCTTCATTATTTTTTATATCAGTTTTAGCACCTCTTTGAACAAGCAAGTTAATAGTAGAGGAATATCCCTTTTCACTAGCACAATGTAAAGGAGTGTTGCCCTCATTGTCTCTAGCATTAATACTCAAAAATGTATTAGATAAATAATACGATATGGCTTCATCATTTCCATATAAAGCAGCAAAATGCATAACTGTTCTTCCGCTTAAAGATTTTTCTCTTGTAAGAGATGGATCTTTTGTAAGTAAAAAGTGTATCATATTAGCATCAGAAAATGCTGAAGCATAAAATAAACTGCAGTATCCATTATAATCTTTTTTTCTTGTATCTGCCCCATTTTCTATAAGCAGATTTACAGCATTAGTATTGCCTTTATATACTGCATATTCTAAAGGAGTTGTACCGTTAAATAATACTTCTCCGCTGAAATTTTTTCCTTTTACAGAGTACATATTAGTATAATTATTAAGAGGCATTTCTATATCTATAATATTGCTATAGCTTAAAAGAGCCTTCATAACTTCAATCCTGTCATAATTAATAGCATAAAGTAAAGGAGTAAAACCATCTTCATTTCTTGAGTTTATGTTAATACCATTTGAAACAGCTTTTAATACATCAGAAACATTGTTATTGTATATAGCTTCAAATAAAGGTTTCAGCGCATCATAATATTCTGAATAATCATCATCTGTATCATCTTCTACATAATCATCAGAATTATCTTCCGTAATACCTTCATCGCTGTACTCGTATATTAAATCATCAGCAAAAGTATTAGCATTAACTGCCATAACATTATCAAATGTGTTTTCATTATTAATGCTGTTAGTATACTGTATATCATTATAAGGTAAAGTTTCTGCATCATAATTGCTGTTTGTGCCAATATTATTATTTTGATTATCATTATAATAATTAGTATTATTATAATCATTATTTGTATTAATGAAATTTGTATTATTTAAGTTTGTATTATTAGTATTTATCTTATTAAATTTATCATTCGTATAGATATTAGTAAATGAATTAGCATCATTACTTATAATGCTTTCTATACTCTCAATACCATCACCATAAAGTAAATCAGAAGCTGTTTTTCCATCATAATTTTTTATAGTATAGTCAGCACCTTTTAAAAGTAAAAATCTGTATGTATTAGTATTATGATTTTTTACAGCCAAATGCAAAGGAGTATTACCATCAATATTTTGTGTATTTATATTTATAGGAGTTCTATTCATAAGTGCAGTCAAAGTATTAGTATTTCCTAATAATGCAGCATTATGTAAAGGAGTATTACCATATATATCAACAACTCTGTAAGAATTACTGCTGTAATTTAAAAGCGTATCAATAACTTCTGCATTTCCATAACTTGCTGCATACATTAAAACATTATTTCCTAAACTGTCTTTTCTGCTTATATCAGCCCCATATTTTAGAAGAGTATTTATTATATTAGTATTTCCTTTGAATATAGCATACTGCAAAGGGCTTGCATTATACAAATATACATAACCTGTAAACTCTGCCCTGCTTTCATTAAAATATAAATCATCTCTTGGTATAAAACTAGTTTCTATATTAATAATATTTGTATTATCAATTCTATATTTTAAAAGTTCATTAACCATATCATCTTTACCAAGATGTATAGCATAAGTAAGAGGAGTTTCATAAGCTATAATTACAGAATTCATATTAAAGTTAGAATACATCATTATATTTCTTAAAGAATTAGTATCTGATTCTCGAATAGTTCTAATAATAGACATATTTTCTTCATAAGTATTTGTAAATGAATTATTATTTTCTTCATTGCTAGAATTATCACCTAAATCAACAGCAGAACTTCCTCCTGATAAAACATATTCAGGCTTAACTCCGTAATTATCTCCTATATCTTTATTAGCACCGAGTTTAATAAGAAGATTATAAGCCTCTTTTTTTGCATGATAAGCAGCATAATATAAAGCAGTACATCCGTTTGAATCTCTGTCATTAATATTCATATTAACATTTTTAATTAAAAAATTAATAGTTTCTAAATTATTGAGAGAAGCAGCATAATGAAGTCCATTAACATCAGAATTTTTATCATTAACTAAGTTCCTATCTTTTACAAGAAGCATTCTTATAATATTTCCGTCTCCAAAACCGCATGCATATAAAAATACAGAAGTTCCTTCATTATCTCTAGCTCTAACATCAGCATTTTTATCTATAAGCTGCTTAACTATTTTGGCATTAGCTTTGAATATAGCAAACATTAAAGGAGTAGCCCCTCCTATATTAAAACTGTCGCCTTCAACTTTATTTATATATGGATAATCTGCAAAATCATCTGGAAGTTTATATTCTATATTAACATCGCTATACTCAAGCAATACTCTTACAGCTCTTTCATTACCGCATTCAATAGCATACAAAAGCGGAGTTAATCCTCTTTCATTTGTGGTATTCAAATTCATTTTATATCTTAAAAGATTTTTTAATTGAGATTCATATTTATTTTCTTTTACGGCATCAAAAAATTCCTGCTCTTTTTGAGTTAAAGCAAATATATTAAAACTAATAGTAAAAAGTAATATAATAAATAAAAATCCATTTTTAATCATAATAAAAATTTCCTAATATATTTTAATAAGTAAACATAATATCAAAAATTATATAATAATAATTAATTAATGCAATATAACAAAATTGATAATTTAGCGTAAAACATCAGCAGGCTTTAATCCCTCATTATTGGCTATATTTTTGTCAGCACCTAATCTTAAAAGCAAGTCATAAGCTTCTTTTTTATTATTGGCAGCTGCATAATACAAAGCCGTCCAGCCGTCATCATCTTGAGCATTAATATCCGCTTTCAAATTTCTAACCAAATATTTGATATTATCTATATTATCATAAACAACAGCCATGTGAAGAGGGGTAACATTATCTTTTGTTTTACTGTTAATGAGATTTCTGTTTTTTAACAAAATATTTCTAAGCATAGAACTATTTCCAAAAGCAGCTGCATATAAAAATGTAGACCAGCCTTCTTCATCTGAAGCATTTACATCAGCACCTTTTCTTATAAGAGCATTTACTATTCTGCTATCTCCGCCGCTTTTAAATATAGCATAAATAAGAGGTGTAGCCTTTCCTATATAAACTGCATCTGAAGAGTTATCTCCCAAATGAGTAAAATAACCTTCAGGAAGTGTAGATTCCAAATCAATATTTCTATTTGCTAAAAGCACATCAACAGCCCTAAAACTATTATACTTTATAGCTAAATGTAAAACGCTTAAGCCGTATCCGTCTTTAGCATTAATATTAGCACCTCTATTTATTAAAGTTCTTATCTTTCTATAATCATCTTTTTCTACAGCTTTAAATAATTCAATATCAATATCCCTTACTTCATTAAGTTCGTCTTCAATTTTTCTATTAAGTATAGTTTCAGGCAATACATTATGATTATCTGCAATATTAGTATCTGCTCCAAGTATTATTAGTAAATTATAAGCCTCAATACTCTTAGAATTTGCCGCATGATAAAGAGCAGTCCAGCCGTCTATATCCTGAGCATTAATATCTATATTAGAATTAGTGCATAAATACATCAAAGCATCAAGATTATTATAATCACAAGCTATATGCAAAGGTGTTACATTAAATTCTGTTTTAGTATCAAGCAATGTACTGTCTCTCTCTGCAAGTAATGCAATAGTATACAAGTCAGAAAAAGCAGCCGCATACATAATACTATTCCAAGTTTTAAAATCCCTCGCTCTTAAATTAGCTCCATTATCTATTAAAATTTTAGTTATTTCTCCTGCATTTTTATATATAGAATAAAGTAAGAGAGTAGCACCTCCTAAATTATTTGGATAATCATCTGTAAGTTTTGAGTCAATATTTATATTTCCATTGCTTATAGCCGTTCTTATATAATCTGCATCATAATTATCTATAGCCTCATATAAATTATCATAACTGATATTTAAATCATAATCCGACATTTCATCAGTTACTATATCTGTAAAATCTTCAGCAAATAAGAATATGCTTAAATAAAATATAATAATTACAATTTTCTTCATAAAAAAACCTAAAAAACCTATATAATAATTACTGTGTAGTAGCGGCACTATCTTGCAAATCAGTAATCGTACTGTTAAGATTATATTCTTTTTTAGGAAGACCAACATTAGGAAAGTCTGTAAGAGTAAATTCAATCCAAAACTCTTTATTCCAATAAACACCTTTTACAGAACCTGAAGTAATATCAGACGGAAGTGTAGAAGGTTTAACAGCAAAAGTAGCCTGAATCTGCCATCCATCTAATTCATGCCAAATACTAGCCTCTATGGATTTTAATTTAAATAAACTATCCGTTCTTTTTTGAGCATCAGAAAAATTAAACGAATTTATAATATCCCAAAAAGGATTAACCCAAGTTTGATTTTCTTTTTCGGCATAAGATTTTATATATCTGTAAGTATTTTCATTTGCACTAGTAGTAGATATTCTGAATTTCCATTGTTCTAAAACCTGCAGCTCTATACCAAATGTAAATGATGCTGTATTATATCTGTAATTAATAAAATCATGAGTAAAAGCAAATCCGAAATATAAGTTAAAATCATTAACTATACCATCAAAAAAAGGTTTTTTATTATTTTTTATTAAAATCCAATCTGTGATTTTTCCTAAAGGTATTGGAAAGTGAAAATATGCATTTATTCTATTAGCTGTTAAATTAGTTCCTAATAAATTTCTAGTTACATCATAAGATATATAAGATTGATTATATAAAAGTCTTGCAGAAGCCCCTACTTCAGTTGTAAGCATCTTATTTGTGGAAAATTCAACTTGATAAGATTTAGTTTCCACATTATATGTAGGTATAAAGTCATAACCTGTTGTTATAAATGTTTCCATATTAAGATTTAAATCAGGTAAATAAAACAAACTATACCCTGTTCCGCCCATAGAAAATCTAGTTGTAAAATTATGATTATTAAATTCTCCAAATTGTGAATTTCCATAATCATTATCAACATACTTTTCTTTGAATCTATATCCCAAAGTATAAGTAGTATCCCATCTTATAGTAGGTTCAAAATATTGAGTAAAATTATAAGGCAGAATGCTATAAGGTAAAAACATAGAAAAATTTATACCAGTTCCTAATCCCAAATAAGTATTATCTTTATCATAAATCAAATCTTCAGCTGAAGGAGATATACTATTTTGATATGCATATTCCATATTAACACTAGGCACAAATCTTATAAAATCATTGGTAAAAGTTCTTGATACATCTCCGTATAAATTAAGATTATCCCTCTCAGAAAGCTTATCATTTAATTGTGAGTCAAGCATTGGATTATTGTAAAATGCTATACCCTCTGATGTCTTATAATTAATAGTATGATTATAATTAGCTCTTAAATTATAATTAATATTAAGATTCGGAAAGTAATAAGATGTTTCATCGCCAAATACAGAACTATAACTAGCCTCTACAGAAGGAAGAATAAGTTTATACGGTTTAGGCATATAATAATCGAAGTTAGTATTAACATCAACTGATATATTTCTAACGGCTTGCAAATCCCATTCTGCTCCTACTTTTAAATTGACACCATAAATATTATTATTAAAATATACAGAATTTTCAATATAACTTTCAGGATAAGAATCACCTATATCTTGTAAATCTCCTGTAAGAGAAGTAAAAAATGTTAATATATCAAAATTACCTCTTTGATTGTAGAAGTCGGATCTAAAATATAAATCACTATTTAAATTAAGCTTTCCTGTAACATAACTATTTATATTTTGACTGCTGTATAATTGAATTGTATGATCATATTGAAATTTGTATCTTGGTACAAACTTTCCCGACTCACCTGATGAAAAATAGTTAACATACCTAGTTCCATAACCTATACTTGAAGTAATATAAGAATCAAGTAAATAATACTGTCTTCCCAAAGCAAACATAGCATCAAGAGCCAAATTCTGATACTGACTTGTATATCTTATTTCATCGCCAATTAAAAAACCTAATTTCTGATAAGCATCAAATCTTACTTTATGCTGAACTCCATACAAATCAAATATTTTATAATTCTGTATATAAACACCTTCTCTTAAAGATTCACCGAAAGAAGATATTATGCCTGTACCAAAATTATTTTGAATAAATAGAGGGAAATAGAATACGGGCTGTCTTCCTACCCTATAAAGACTATTAAATACCATCATTTTTTTACTATCCCAAAGATAAACCCTGCTAGCTAAAAAATCATGGGCTACGGGAGTAAGACGAGAAAAACTTACGCTGCTGTTCTCAGCAAAAAAATCCTGATCATTAAATTTTATGATACGGCCTTCTACTCTAAAACTCATAAATTTTGTGCCGCCGCCGAATAGAATACCTTTTTTATTTTCTCTATTCAGCATAAACCATTCACCATTAAGAGTAGTATCAGATGACTCCACAGTTATATTACCAGAAGCAAAAACTTCACCCGTTTTTAAACTATAAACAACTTTGTCAGCTATTAATGTATTATTATACATTTTCATAGTAACATTACCATATAATGATATAAGCTCCTCATCTGCTTCTTCTACCGCATATCTTTCAGCAAAATCTGCACCTATAAGTTCTACTTGAGCTCCGCCTTTGTTTATAGTTGTTCTTGCAATTTCCTTTACCTCTTCATTTCCTTTAATAACTTCCTGCTTTATATTTAATTGCCTTTCTATTATTCTGGCTCTCAAAGTAGATTCTGTATCATAAGGATAAATTTCTATATTGTTAACTTTTGCATATTCTTGTAATACATAATACGGAGTAAAATTAACTAAATTAATAAATGAAACAGGGTTTCTTCTGGCATCGAATCTATTTATCTGCATTATTGCACTTTCACCTCTATTAGCAGAAATGGTATTATTATTATTTGTTGCAATAGTATTATCTGCATTAGTATCCTGAGCATAAAGACAAACATTAAATATTAATGTAAATAATAACAAGACAAAGATTCGCATTCTATCCTCTAAAACTCAATCACTAACTTTAAGAAAATTTAATTTTAAAGAAATTGCGTTTACCTACTTTTAAAATCCCCTCTTTAGAAATCAAAAAATTTATGTCATTTATCTTTTCATTATCCAAAGCAACACTACCTTGAGAAACAAGCCTTTTCAAATTAGATTTACTTTCTGATGACATACAAATAGATAATACATTTAAAATATTATCATCTTTATTAAGAATAACTTCTTCTATTTCATCAGGAAGTCCTTTAGAACTGAATATTCTTTTAAACTCTTCTTCAGCATTCAATGCTTCTGATTCTCCATGATATATTTTTACTATCTCTTTTGCTAATATACCTTTTATATTTCTAGGGTTTTCACCATTTTCCATAGCTTTAACATAATTTTTTATATCATCTATAGGTATATCTGTAAGAAACTCCATATATTTAGATATTAAACTATCCGGTATACTCATAGCTTTACCATACATATCTTTAGGACTGTCATATATTCCTATATAATTTCCTAATGATTTACTCATCTTTTCAACACCGTCTAACCCCTCTAATAAAGGAACAGTAATAACAGCCTGAGGAGATAATCCATACTCCTTCATTAAAGTTCTTCCTACAAGCAAATTAAATTTCTGATCATTTCCTCCAAGCTCGACATCGCATTCCAAAGCAACAGAATCATATCCTTGTGCTAATGGATACAAAAATTCCATAATACTAATAGGCTGTCCGTTTTTATATCTTTTAGAAAAATCATCTCTCTCTATCATCTGAGCTACAGTATATCTTGAAGTAAGTCCAAGTACATCTGCAAAACTCATTTTCTCAAGCCATTTAGAATTAAATTCAACTATAGTTTTTTCAGGATCCAAAATTTTAAAAACCTGCTGCTTATAAGTTTCAGCATTCCTTAAAACATCTTCTAAAGTAAGTCTTGGTCTAGTTTTAGTTTTACCTGAGGGATCTCCTATTCTTCCTGTAAAATCGCCTATCAAGAATATAACTTTATGACCTAATAATTGAAAATGTCTCATTTTTCTTAAAAGTACAGTATGTCCCAAATGTATATCTGGTGCGGTAGGATCAAAGCCGGCTTTTACAGTTAATTGCTTGCCGCTTTTTAATTTTTCTTTTATTTCTTCTAAACCTATAACTTCGCTGATTCCTCTTGTAATTAACTCTATAGATTCTTCGATACTGTATTTTTTATCTTCCATTTTACTATCCCTTTAATAAAAATTATTATAACAAAAATATAATTATAGTAGAATATTAATAATAATGTAAATTTCAATTAAAGTCAAATAAAGAATTTTTTATTATGTTAATTATAAATAAAATAGAATAATTTTTTAATATTAATTTAATATTTTTTAATATATAATCTTATTACTTTATTATCATTTCTTTTGTAAAACTATTCAAGTTTTTATGTCCTTCTCTAGTTACAAGTACCAAATCCTCTATTCTTACACCAACTTTCTTATTAGAGCAATAGATACCCGGTTCTATTGAGAATATCATGCCCTCTTTTAATAATGCCTGATGAACAGAACTAACATCTCCATATTCATGAACATCCATACCTATACAATGCCCTGTTCTATGAGTAAAATATTCTCCATATCCATTTTCTGTTATATATGAACGTGCTTCATTATCTATATCTGAAAATTTTAATCCTTCCTTTACTTTATCAATAGCTCTTTCATTAGCAGTTTTTACTATATTGTATATTTTTTTAGACTCATCATTAGGCTCACCAAAAAATATAGTTCTAGTCATGTCCGAACAATATCCATCATGCATACAGCCCATATCTATAACCAAACAGCCATTATCTCCTATTATAGTATTGCCTGTAGAATAATGAGGATTGGCGGCATTCTCTGCAAAAGCTATTATAGGTGTAAAAGAAAAACCACCATCTGCTCCGTTTCTTTTATATATAAGTTTTAATTCCTCTAAAACCTCAATCTCTTTCATGCCAGATCTTATAAAATTAATAATATCATTCATACTTTTATCATTGATTTCTGATGCCTTTATCATCTTTTTTATTTCTTCTTCGTCCTTTTGCATTCTTACATAGTCTATACAGCTTGACGCATTTAAATAACTTTCTGCAATATTAAGCTCCATCATCTCAAGCAAAAAATTTGATGTCATGGCTTTATCTATTCCAATATTTTTATCTTTATGTACAAATTTAGATAGTTTTTTTACCGCATTTTCTGTATCTGAATAGTATAAAATATCTATATCATTATTATTTAATGGAAAAAGCTGATTATTAATAAGATGAACTTCATTATCCTGATTAATATAAAGTCCTAAAAATCTTTCTCCTGAATGTATATTAATATTTGTAAGATAATATATTGACATTCTATCTGTTATAACAAATTGATAAATATTTTTTTCTTTCATAGAATCAATAACTCTGTTTAATCTATTAGCATTCATAAAAATAATTCCTTTAAAACTCAAAAATTATTAAAATGCATTATATACTGTAATATATTATTTGTATATAAATTATTTATTTTTTTCAGGTAAACTAAGCAAAGTCAAAGCAGTCAATGTTAATAATACACCTATAACAGAAAGTACGGTAGGAATTTCATGATAAAAGAATATGCCAAAAAACATTGCCGCTATAGGCTCTCCTGATGCCAATATAGAAGCCTTTCCAGCATCCATATAACCTAAAGCTATAGTAAAAAATGCATAAGGAAATACTGATGTACAAAGAGAATGAAAAAGCATAAAAACCAACATTCCTGAACCATTTTCTATTACAACATTTGAAAGCGCTTTCCAATCAGTAAAAGGAAGTGATATTACTGCTATGCTTATTAAGGCATACAATGTAACTGTCAATGTATTATAATTTTTTCTTATAGCAAGTTTAGAGAATATACTATAAAGTCCGTAGAAAAAAGCACCTAAAAAACCTATAAATATACCGAAATATGTCCAATGCATAGTTTCATTAGTTTCAAGTATTCCGCTTGCAAAAAAACAGCCTAACAATGCTAGTATCATACAAATAATTTTTTTTGCTGTGATTTTCTCTTTAAAAAATATATTAGCGAATATTAAAACAAATATAGGTGATAAGCTCAAAAGAATAGCAGATAAAGATAATGATAATTGCTTTACAGCCTCATTATAGCAAATATTAAGCCCCAATATTCCAAGTATGCCGGCTGAAATAAATATCCATAAATCTTTTAATTTTATTTTTACCAAAGATCTGTCATATAAAAACACGCTTATAAAAAATATTATGCTTGCTAAAATAACTCTTGAAGAAACTACAGTAAAACTATTTATATTTAACTCCATAAGTCTTCTGATAAATATTCCGCCGCCGCCCCAAAATATACCGGATAATATAGGGAGAATTGGTATAAACTTTTTCATAATGAAGCAAGACTCCATAAAATAATAATTAAAATTTTGAATAAGTATTATATATTAAAAATAATTTTTTTTAATAGAAAATTTTTAAATATTTTTCATATTGAACTGATTTTTTATTAATTCCTGATGTTCTAAAGATGTATAAGTTAAAAGCTCAAAAATAATTTGCTTATGAAACTTGAATACTTAACATATCTATGAAAAGAGCTAACTAATTTATAATATTTTTAATATTAAAGCTTTATTATAAAAAATAGTAAAAAAAATAAACCGCTTTTGTGGGATGAACAAAGCGGCTTATTACAAATATAGTTATTGGGGGGTAGTCCAATCAACTAAATATATTATCGGCCGCTTGGAAATTAACTTTAATATTTTTATAAAAAATAGCAAAATTATTAAAAACAATACAATATAATTAAACATGTATTTTTAATTTAAAAAAAATATATTAAATTTTTTAAATTATAATAAAACATATAAATACTTGAAAATTATATTTATATAATATATAATTATATATAAATCATAATTATATATATTTATTTTAATAATTTTATAAAAATCATAAGGAGTGAATATGTCTGATAATAACTCATCAAAAATATTTGAAATAGTTAAAGGTATATCATCATCATTTAACCCTATTAATACTATATCAAATGCCACTAGTAATATAACATCTTCTATATCAAATGCTGTTTCAAAATCTAAGGAAACAAAGGCTAAAATAGTTGAATCTGATAATAATAGAGAAATAGAAAATAAAAGAACTGATGCTATGATGAAAGCAAGTATTACAAATGCTGCTATAAATGGAGCGGCAAATGCTGGTAGTTCAATAATATCTTCTATATCACATGCCTTTGGTAAATCAAAAGAAACAGAGGCTAGAATATCTGAATCTAAAGATAATAAAACAATAAAAATAGTTGAATCTTTTAATAATAGAGAAATAGAAAATAAAAGAACTGATGCTATGATGAAAGTTGAAATCGTAAGAGAAGGAGTAAATTTAACTTCTGTTGTTCTTAATAATACTGATGCAATAGTTGATGTATTAAATACATTTAAAGAAGCAAAATTAGCAATGGCAGAAATAGAAGCAGATTTAGAAAAAAATCAACTTGAATTTGAAAAATGGAAAATTCAAGCTAATAACGATTTGATAAAATTCCAAGAAGCCTCTAATAATACAAAAGAAATTATAAACTCATATTCAAGAAGATTAGAAAAAATTACAGATACTATTTTATCAATCCCTACAGATACATTAAATGGAGAGGAAATAAAAATAAGAACACAATTATTAGAAAAAATGGATGATATAGATGATAAACTAGCTAAAACATTATTTGAATTATTAGGAAAATAAAATGGATATAGAGACTTTAAATATAGATGCCAATGAGTTATTAAAAATAAAGACAGATTTAGAAAATATACTTAATGAAATGGATAGATTAGCAGGAGAATGGATTAATATATCCGCTTCAATAAAAGATATTGCAGTTTCTTTCTCTATAATGAATAAAAAATTAGGTATAATAAAAAAAGAAACTTTATTAAAAATAAGTCCGCAAATAGGACTAGCAATAGCAGCTGGTACTTTGATAGTTAAGGGAACAGCAAAAATAATTACTGAAATGCAGAAAAACAAAAAAATTAAGGAAACATTGCCTATTTTAAAAGAGACAGCTAATATAAAAATACCAGTAATAAAAGAGCATATAGAAACACTAGAAAAAAAATTAATGAAAGTTAATAAAATATTAACAAACGATATTCAAATAAAATTATCAGAAAATAATATACAAAATAAAGATCTATTAATAAATGGAATAAATTCATCATTTGCTTCTTATTGTACATTGACACATGTATATAAAACTTGTCAATATGTTCTTGATACATATTATGCATGGTTAGATGATAAAATTGACTGCGGAAAACCTATGCCAAATATAAATCAAGTATATTATGAATCTACTTTGTATTTATATAATAATTCAAATTTTAAATCAATTATAACATTAAACCCAAGTTTTGGTTCATTACTAATTATAGATAATAATAATAATCCTGAAATTGAATTTATACCAACTTTATTAACATCGTATGCTTTAACTAATAATGATGAACTATCAAATTTCATATTCAATAATAGAAAAAATGAAAATCTTAAAGAAAGTAAATTAATAAATACTTTTAAGAAAGCAAGAAAATTAAAGATAAAAGAAGAAATAAAAAAGAAGTTTATTAATAATCCTATAATTTTATTATTTATTTTTATTTTTACTTCATTAACTACTTTTTTTATAGAAAAAAATGCATACGGTACTCTACTGCAAACATCTTTATTTACATTGGCAACAGCATTAATAGCAACAATTATATTCTATGCTTTAACTAAATTATATTCTATATTCCTGATAAATAAAAAATCTAGATTTGATTCCGGGGATATTTTAAAATCTTTATTTTCATTTATTATTATGATATTCTTGATTATTGGAAGTACATTTGGATATAATAAATATTATAATTTAAATTATAAAGAAAATAATATAATAAATATTAAAGATAATGAAAACAATATATTAAAATTAATATCAAATAAAGATTTTGAAAATGCCTACAATAAGAATTCTTCTTTTCAATTATTAAATAAATTTCCTATTGTAGATATTAAAGAAGGAAAGACTTTAAAAAATATAAAAAAAGAACTTTATAATAATATGGCAATAAACTTTTTTAATAATATAGAATATATAGTATTTAATGAAGATATGGATTATGACAATTATAATTATATTTCAACAGCTTACGAAAATAGAAAAAAATATTATACAAAAATTATTGATAAATATAAAAAAGAATATGCTGATAAATTAATAAACGATATACCAGAAATTGTTGATAATAAAAGACATCAATATTTATTATCTCAAATTTCAATAATAGAGAATTTAATAGAAGAAGATAAGAAGGTAGAAGCTAGAAAAGCAATATTTCAATTAGAGCATTTATCTGATTCAAAACTTAAAATAAATGATGAAAAAAAATTATTGTTTTTTGGTAATACAATTGAATATAAAAAGTATTGGGAAAAAGAAAGGGAAAGATTATCAGAATTGATAAAATAAATATATAAAATTATTCTCTAATAAAAAAACCGTTAGCATTCATTAATTTGTATACTAACGGTATTTTTTTATTCTATTACTAGTAAAACATTAAATTTAATAACTTTATATATTTATAATAAATACAAATATCATAACTTATATTGAAAATAATTTAAAAATGAATATTTTAAATAATAAAAAACCGTCGGCATTCTTAAGAATACCAACGGTGATTTTATACATAAGTAAATATTTTTTTAAGTCTAATTTTAAGCAAGTGCTTTTTTAGCTACCTCAACTACAGCTTCAAATGCTTTATAATCTTCAATAGCCAAATTAGATAAAGCTTTTCTGTCAATTATAACATTAGCTTTTTTAAGTCCGTTAATGAACTTGCTGTAAGATATACCTAAAGGTCTGCAAGCCGCATTGATTCTTAAAGTCCATAAGCGTCTCATCATTCTTTTTTTCTGTCTTCTATCACGATAAGCGTATTTTAAGCCTCTTATTACAGCTTCTTTAGCTTGTTTCATCTGCTTACTATGAGAACCATAGTAACCTTTAGCCATCTTTAATATTTTTTTAACTTTTTTCTTTCTTACTACACCGCTAACTGCTCTCATTTTAGTCTCCTTTATTATCTGCCGTAAGGCATTAATCTTGGCATTTCTAACATATTAGTATCATCAGCTATTCTAGCTTTACGATATTTTCTTTTAGTGTCAGGTCTTTTGCTTAAGAATTTGTGGCTACCAAATGCATGAGCAAATTTAACTTTACCTGTTTTAGAAAATCTAAAACGTTTTTTTGCACCGCTTTTTGTTTTTAATTTTTGTTTCATAAACTAATATCCTTTTGATTATATTTACTGTATGCTCAATCTATATGTATGATAAGTACATATAGCTAGTGGGCTATTATAATATTTTAAAAACTGTATTTATTATTCTTCAGTATTCTCAGAAGATTCTTTTTTAGTAGAAGAACCTTCAGAATCAGAAGCAGTTTTTTTTGCTTTTACCGGATTAAGCACTGCCGATAGATTCTTACCTTCTAATTTAGCAGGTTTTTCTGTAGCAGCTTCATTTTCCAAATCCTGTATAATTTTGTTGATAAGTTCATAGCCAAATTCAGTATGGGCCATTTCCCTACCCCTAAACATTATAGTGATTTTTACTTTGTTACCTTCATCTAAGAATTCACGAATATGCTTCATTTTAAAGTTGTAATCATGTATGCTTATTTGAGGTCTCATCTTGATTTCTTTAAGCTGTACCGATTTTTGTTTCTTCTTAGCTTCTTTACTCTTTTTTTGAATATCAAATTTATACTTACCATAATTGATAATCTTACAAACAGGAGGATCTGCTGTAGGTACAATTTCAACCAAATCTGAACCTTCCTCTTTAGCTAATGCAAGAGCATCTTTAATACTCATTACACCGGGGCTTACTCCCTCATCACGCACAACTCTAACTTCTGGTGCAGTAATAAATTGATTAATTCTCTCTCCTTCTTTTTTTACTGTTGCCATTATTTAGCTACCTCATTTAGTAGTAAATATAGAATCATTCATTCTCTCCTTAGATTCTTTTTTGAGTTTCTCTATAAACTCATTTAAATCCATATCTTTAATTTCTTGCGAAGAACGTGTTCTAATAGACAATTTACCATTAGAAACTTCTTCCGCTCCTATTATAACTGTATACGGAGTTCTTTGCAAGCGGTATTTTTTAATCTTAGTACCTAAATTTTCATTTCCTTCATCTGTTTCTACCCTAAATCCTGCATCTTTTAATGCCTTAGCAACTTCATTAACTCTGTCAATCTGAGATTTTTCATCAAGAACATTAACAACAGCTACTTGTAAAGGTGAAAGCCATAATGGGAACTTACCATTATAATGCTCAACTAATATACCTATAAAACGCTCCATTGAACCAAGTATTGCTCTGTGAAGCATTACAGGAGTATGTTTTCTTCCATCTTTACCTTCATAACTAATTTCAAATCTCATAGGAAGTGAAAAGTCTACTTGTAAAGTACCGCATTGCCAATTTCTATCAAGAACATCTTTAATATTAAAATCTATCTTAGGACCATAGAAAGCTCCGTCTCCTTCATTAATTTTATACTTTATACCAAGTTTATCCAAAGCATTAATTAATGATTTAGTAGCAAGCTCCCAAATTTCATCGCTTCCGATTGATTTTGCTGGTCTTGTAGAAACAAATATTTCAAAGTTCTCGAAACCAAAGTCTTTATATACAGATAAATAATATTCAATAGTATTAATAATTTCATCGCCTAGCTGCTCTTCAGTACAGAATATATGTGCATCATCTTGAGTAAATGCTCTAACTCTGAAAAGTCCATGTAAAGCTCCAGAAAGCTCATGTCTGTGAACAAAACCTAATTCAGCAACTCTTAAAGGCAAATCTCTATAACTATGTATATTAGAATTATAAACAATTAAGCCGCCCGGACAGTTCATAGGCTTTACAGCGTATTTAGTTTCATCAATCTCTGTAAAATACATATTTTCTTTATAATTATCCCAGTGTCCGCTTCTATGCCATAATTCTTCATTAAGTATAGCAGGAGTTTTTATTTCAACATATCCGCGTTTATCATTTTCATTTCTTATATATGATTCTACTGCTTTATAAATAATCATTCCTCTAGGATGCCAGAAAGGGAAACCGGGACCTTCCTCATGAAAACTAAATAAATTAAGCTCTTTACCCAATTTTCTATGATCTCTTTCTTTAGCTTCTTTAAGTTTTTTAAGATATTTGTCTAAAGCCTCTTTGCTTTCAAATGCTGTTCCATATATACGAGAAAGCATTTTATTATTAGAATCCCCTCTCCAATAACTTCCAGCTACAGACATTAATTTGTATGATTTTATATAACCTGTAGAAGGAACATGAGGACCGCGGCAAAGATCTATAAAATCGCCCTGCTCATAAAAAGATACTGTATCAGCATCTATACCTTCTATAATTTCAACTTTATAAGGCTCATTTGCTTTTTTAAAATACTCTATAGCTTCATTTTTATTCATCACTTTTCTTACTACAGGTATATTTTCTTTGATGATTTTTTTCATTTCATCTTCTATTTTTGGAAGATCCTCTTCTGTAAAAGGTTTTTCTGCATCAAAGTCATAGTAGAAACCATCTTTAATAGCAGGTCCTATAGTAACCTGAGTATTAGGATAAAGTCTTCTAACAGCCTGAGCCATTAAGTGGCTTGTAGAGTGTCTTAAAACTTCAAGACCTTCATCGGTGGTTGTAAGTATCAATTCTAAATCGCCGTCTGTTTCAGGCGTATATGTAAGGTCAACTTCTTTTCCATTAAACTTAGCAGCTACTGCATCTTTGGAATCTTTTTTAGCATTTTGTTTAAGGAAGTCTAGTAAAGACTCTCCATTGGACAAATCATAGGACTGTCCCAAATAATTAATTTTTGACATTATAACACCTCTTGAATTGATACTTATATTTGCACATAAATAAAAACTTATGCAAATATTTTGAAATATTATAACATATATAAAAACAATAGTCAACAAATCATATAAATCAATTAATAAAAAAATAATTCAAATTAATAATATAGTTTATTTAATATATTTACAGGATCTTATTTTATTTTGAAATTTTTAATATTTAATTTGATTTTTAAATAATATTTTTTAAATTCTAATCATATAAAAAATAAGTATTTTTATTGAAAAAATATTATTTTTACTATATTATTAATAAAGTATTTTTGATATCTTTTAATTAAAAATTAAGAATTAAAAAAGAATAAGGAGAAAAATATGGTTAAATTCTCAGATTTAGGTCTTGTTAATAGCAGAGACCTTTTTAAAAAAGCTATAAGCGGCGGTTATGCAATACCTGCATTTAACTTTAATAATATGGAACAACTTCAGGCTATAGTTCAGGCTTGTGTAGAAACTAAAAGCCCTGTTATAATTCAGGTTTCTTCAGGTGCTAGAAAATATGCTAATCAAACTTTATTAAGATATATGGCTCAAGGTGCAGTTGAATACGCTAAAGAATTAGGAGTTAATGTTCCTATAGTTTTACACCTTGACCATGGTGATAGTTTAGAACTTTGCAAAAGCTGTATTGAATATGGTTTCTCTTCTGTTATGATAGACGGAAGCCATTATGATTACAATAAAAATGTAGAACTTACTAGAAGTGTTGTTGAGTATGCTCATAAATATGATGTTACTGTTGAAGGCGAATTGGGTGTACTTGCTGGTGTTGAAGATGATGTTTCTGCTGAACATCATACTTATACTCAGCCTGAAGAAGTAGAAGATTTTGTTAAAAAAACAGGAGTTGATTCTCTTGCCATTTCTATAGGTACTAGTCATGGTGCTTATAAATTTAAACCAGGTCAAAACCCAGAAATAAGATTAGATATTCTTAAAGAAATTGAGAAAAAAATTCCAGGATTCCCTATCGTTTTACATGGTTCTTCAAGCGTACCTCAAGAATATGTTAAAATGATTAATGAATACGGCGGTAAATTAGATGATGCTATAGGTATTCCAGAAGAACAATTAAGAGAAGCTTCAAAAAGTGCAGTTTGTAAAATCAATATTGACAGCGATTCAAGACTAGCTATGACTGCAGCTATTAGAAAAGTATTCCATGACAATCCTAAAGAATTTGATCCTAGAAAATATTTAGGACCTGCTCGTGATGAAATGAAAAAACTATACATGCATAAAATTAACAATGTATTAGGTTCTAACGGCAAAATATAATTTTAATAATTTATATAATAAAAAAATTTAATAAGGAGATAACATGGGAAAACAGCATAGAAAAGTAGTTAAACGCAAAAGAGCTTTAAGAAGAATTAGAAGACAAAAAGATGCTCTAAACGCTAAAACTAAATAATTATTAACTTAATAATTATTAAAAAATAAATATTCAAGGGCATGGGGTTATTCTTATGCCCTTAATTTTTCAACAAAATATAATATATATAATTAAAAAAGGAAATAAAATGAAAAAGTATATATTAATAATAATATCATTATTTGTTATGCTTATATCATGCGAAAGACAAATTGACAAATCTCCCCTTGCACTTCAAACAGATTTCGGAAGAAAGGACAATGCTGTTGCAAGCATGTACGGAGTGGCTTTAACTGTAGATAAAGATTTAAAAGTTTATGACCTTACTCATGAAATACCTGCATTTAATATATGGGAAGCTGCTTTGAGATTGGATCAAACTGCTAGATATTGGCCTGAAGGAACAGTATTTGTTAATGTTGTAGATCCCGGAGTTGGTACAGAAAGAAAGTCAGTTGTTATGAAAACTACTAATAACTATTATTTTGTAACTCCTGATAACGGCTCTTTAACTTTTGTCGCTGAAAGTTTAGGAATAGAAGAGGTAAGAGAAATTGATGAGGCAGTAAACAGACTTACTAACTCTCAGGAATCATACACTTTTCATGGCAGAGATGTCTATGTATATACAGGAGCAAGATTAGCCTCAAAACAAATAACTTTTGAACAAGTTGGAAAATCATTGGGAACTAATATAACAAAAATAGATTATCAAAAGCCAAGATTTGAAAATGGTAAATTCTTTGCCAACATACCTATACTAGATATTCAGTATGGTAATGTATGGTCTTCTCTTCCTCGTCAATTAATGCTTGATAATGGAGTGCAGGTTGGAGATATTTTAAATGTTTCTATATACAATGAAGGAAATTTAATATGGAATGGTGATGTTAAACTTGTCAATACTTTCGGAGATGTAGCCGAAGGTGATAATATGGCATATTTCAATTCAGAGCTTAATTTCTCTGTTGCTGTTAATATGGGAAATTTCTCTGATAAGTATAAAGTTTACAGCGGACCTAATTGGAGTATGGAAATAATAAAAAAATAATAATTATAAAAAAGCTAAATATAAAATTGTTAGTATTGCTAAGTTTATCATATAATAATACAAAGCTAGCTAACAATTTTTATTAGCATTAATAGGATCAACTATGGCAAGAAGAAAAAAGAAAAAATCATCTCCTTTATTTATATTATTTATTTTATTAATAGCAGCAGGATACTATTATTATAATAATATATACAATAAAAAAAAACATCAAAAACAGAAAAGTCACAAAAAGAAACAGTTACGAGATACAACAGAGATGATTGGGGAGATTGGGAAGATGAGGATAATGACGGACTTAACACAAGGCATGAAGTATTAGCCCGAGAATCATTAGTAAAACCTCTAATATCAAATAATAGAGTAATATCAGGAAAATGGTATGATAAGTTTACAGGAAAATATTTTACTAATGCCAGAGATTTAGATATAGATCATTTAGTACCTTTAAAAAATGCTCATATAAGCGGTGCTAGTAATTGGAGCAAAGAAAAGAAAAATGAATATTATAATTATATGAAAAATGAAAATCATTTGATTGCAGTATCAAGAGGTGCAAATCGTTCAAAAGGCGATAAATCTCCTGTAGAATGGCTTCCTCCTAATAAAGAATATCAATGCGAATATGTAAGAGAATGGTATAAAATCAAAACAGATTGGGGGCTTACAATAGAAGAAGGTTTTGATGAAGTTTCAAATAGAGTATGCCGAGGAAAATAATTTTTTTATTAATATAATTTTTTAAACTTTACTATACTATAAAATAGTTTGAAATGTTTATACTTAAACAACTATATTTTGTCAATTTATTTATTTTTATAAATGTATTATCAACTTTTTTGCCGTACAAAAAAGTTGCAAAAAACGCACATAATATAGCTTAATATTTTAAGAATATGTATTAAATATGGTGTAATACCATAGTTTTAGATTAAAAATGCAGTCCTTTTTCTTCTTACTTCGTTTGTGTCACCAAAAGAAGTGGGGGTTCGGGGGCTAGTCCAAGAAAATAATAAAAACATAAAAACTATTTTTTGACAAACTTAAAAGTTTCAGTATATACAGAAATGATTTTATCACAAATTAGTTTTATAAATTTAAAATATTTGCATACAATATTTCTATATTACTTATGAATGGCTAGAATATATATACTCAATAACTTGTATATGCTTATCAAATAACAGTATTAAAAAAAATCATACTCACAGCATAATTGTATCAAAAACTGATAATTTATTTATTATAGTCTTCTATAAGCTGTTCAAAAAATCCTTTTTCAATATCAATAAGTTTTACTCTGCTTGTTTGATTAAATTTTTGTGCATCTGATTTATAATTATAATAATACTCTTCATTGTATACTTCTGAAAAATTAGTAGCTGATGCTGATATAAGATTAGATTTACCCGTAGAAAATTTATCTAAATATAATTCATTATTTTCTATAATAAATGTGTAATAATATGTTTTACCGCCATCATATTGTTCTGCTGTAATATAGTTTCCTGATACAGCAATATTAAAATCGCTTAAATATGTATATTGATAAAATGCATCTTGTAAAGGATAAAAACCTGATACAAATGAGGCTTTATTATCTTCTTTTTTCCATATAGTTATATAATGAAAATATTTATCTTCCTCACTTGTAAAATCATCAGGATAATTGATATATTCCTGATTTAATATAGGAGATGATATAAAAATATATTTATTATTAGTATCAGATTTAACAATAGACTCAGAAGTTGGTTCATAATAAAAATAAGTATTAGCTAATTTAAAATTTTGAGCTGTTTTATTTAATATTTTTATAACCAAATCATTATAATCATTTCCTGTAATAACAGTACCATTCAAATTTGTTGGACTTAAAACAGGAAAGTTATTTATTATTTCATCTCTTTCATCGCTATAATAACTATAATAATTCCAAATGTTTTCTAATTCTTGATTGTCTTGAAAACAATTAATATTAACATCAGCATTTTTTTCCAATAAATAATCAGCAATATCATAATTTTCTAAAAATGCACTATACATTAAAGGAGTTCCTATAGAACCATCCCTCATTCTATTTAGAGAATTAATATCTGCACCAAGATCCAGAAAATATTTTACTAAATCAATATCCTGATTATATATGGAAGTAAATAATAAATCACTTTGTAAGTTATAATCAACTTTTTCAAAATTATAATCATATAATATATCAAGCATTTTTTTAATAATATCCGAATCACCATTATTAACCATTAAGTCATATACATCTTTATAGTCAAAATATATTCCAGAGTCTATCAAATAATAAACAATATCTGAATATTCTTTACTGCCAATATGATCATAATATGTTTTTTTAAGATAATAATAATAAGATAATGTTTTAAATATTTTTTTACTTGATAAATCAATGCCATGCTCTACAATCCATTTTATTAAATCATAATAAACAATAGAGTCTGTACTGTATTTTATAGCAAGCATTAATGCATTATTACCATCTTCATCTTCAGCATTTATAGTCTTTATAAGTAAATCTCTTATAGGCTTTAATTTTTCTTTTTCTTTTTTTATTAACTCTCTATTTTGTTTATCATTTACATACTCCCCTAATGATTTATTAATTCTAACTAGAAGTATTTCATCAAGTTCTTCTTCTGTATATGATTTTATAGGGTATATATTTTTTCTTACTATAACGTCACTTTTATTATTAACATTATTAGTAACTATATTATTTTGATTTGTAATAATTGTATTCGTATTTTGGGTTAATGAATTTGAATTGGTATTTAAATTAGCATTTATATTATTTTTTTCTTTATTGTTAGAACAGCTTATTAAAACAATTAAACTTATTACAATTACTGCAAATTTCATAATACTTACCCCATCTATAAAATCTGTCAAAGTATATATTATAATACTTTTATTGTCAAATCTATTGATTTTTATTTATATCTTTTAAACTCTTTTCAAGCATAATAAATTTATTATCAAAGAATTTAAACATTCCTATATAATCATCATCTGTCTGCATAGTATTTCCATCTTCAAGATTAAGATTATTTTCTATAATACCCCTTGATAATATCATAAGTACCCTGATTATACTTTCAGCATATCTTGAAGTTTTATAAGCCATAATCTCATACTTACCAAAATTTTTAAGCCCCTCAGTATAAGCATGATTTCCATTATTATCTGAAAAAACATCAACTCTCACCCATAAACGAGTGGGAAAAAATTTATTATTTTTTATATACTCATTCATCTCAAATAAATATGTATTATTAGAAATGATAAGGTTAATCTCCCCTATTAAAACAGCTGATACATTATTTACTTTTATTATAGAATAGCATACCTTACTAAAAGTTAAAGCAATATCTTTGAAATCAGTATTATCACTATTAACCTTAATTGATAAAAAAGATTTATGATTAAGTATTTTTTCTCTTGTTTCATTATCTATATCATTATAATTTATCAATATTTCAGCTTCTTTATCTGGAACTTTAAAAGGGGCAAGTTCATATTCAAAATCCATTGTTTTAATATTAAATGTATTTTTATTGTTATGACTTACTATAGTTATATCTATATCCCAATCTTCTTTTAATTGATTTGAGAAATCATTAAAATTTTTATCATCTAATAAAATAAAAGCTATTACAGAATCATTTTGTATTAAATCATTCATTTTTAAGCCTTTATATATTTTTTATAGAATCTATTATCAAAGCAAATCCCATACCTAATGAGGCTTTTATTAACATTGCCGTATCATCTTTTAAAAACTCTTTTACTTTATCTACAGCACTTTGAGCGTTTTCAAAATAATATTTTTCGCAATTAACAGTATCATAAATATCTTTTGAATGCTCCCCAACTGCTATAACAGCATTAATATTTTTTAATTCATTTATAATATTTCCTATGTCCTTATGATAGCTTGAATTTTCAGTTTCTGCCTCAAGCATATCACCTATTACAGCAATTTTTTTTGATTCATTTCTCTGTGATAAATAATTAATCATATTTTTTAAAGCTGACGGATTAGAATTGTAGCAGTCATTAATAACATTACAGCCTTTTATATTAATTATCTGCATTCTATTTTTTTGAGATTCATAACTTGGTAAAATATCAGCACATTTTCTTAAATCCGCATTATAAATCTCTGCTGCTTTTAATGCCGAAAGTACATTATACAAATTAAAATCACCTATCAGATTATGTTTAAAAGTTATGCCTTTATATTCAAATGTATTATCATCTTTTTTTGTTATCTCTTTTATATCAGCTTCTATTATATTTTTTATATTATTTCTTTCAGCTTCTTTTTTTAAAATGTCAAAGCAATTAGTATTTTTGTTTATTACAGCATTAGCATTTTCTCTTGTATGATTAAAAAGTTCTGATTTGGCATAAGCAATATTTTCTATGGAACCAAGATAAGCAATATGCACAGGCTCTACATTATTTATTATAACTGTATTTGCCTCTATAGCTTCAGATATTCTTAATAATTCATTTTTATGATTCATACCAGCTTCAATAACAGCTATTTCATAACTGCTGTCTAAATTAAATATTGTTTTTGGAACTCCTATTTCATTATTAAAATTACCTTCCGTTTTTAATGCTTTATATTTAGCAGATAAAAATAGATGCGTTAATTCTTTTGTAGTAGTTTTTCCGCAGCTTCCTGTTATTGATATTATAGGCATATTAAATCTTCTTCTGTATTCTCTTGCCAATTTTATAAAAAAAAGTATAGTATCATCAGTATAAAAAACTACTGCATCATCTGGAAATTTTATGTTTTCATCGCTTAAAATAAAATACCTGCATCCTTTATTATAAGTTTCCAATGCAAATTTATTTCCGTCAAACTTCTCTCCATTTATTGCCAAAAATAATTTAGGGCTGTCAAAATTATCTCTGCTGTCAGTTGATATTTCTAATTCTCTATTTAAATATAATGATTCTATATTTTTAGAGCATTTGAAGTTTAATTCTTTGATTACTTTTACTATATCATTTAATGAAGTTTTACCCATAATAATATTTCCGATTAATTTATTTTGTTAACATAATAAAACCATATAAATAAATATTTGTAAATATTATATTTATCTATTAGTAATCATAATAGGCATACTCTCATTATGAAGCCTATCTAAAGCAGTAATATAATAAATATAAGTTTTCTTAGGATTTGCTGTATTATCATTGTATACTACATTAGAATGAGAATCAAAATTTGTTCTTCTTATTTTATCAATTAGAACTATATAATCTTCTGAAACATCTTTTCTGTATATAGAATAATAAACAGATGTACCTTCTACAGCACAATTATATTTATCAGTTTTATATTCTCCTGAATCTGTGAAAGTAATTTCTATACTTCTAAATTTATTTGTTATATAGAGGTTAGTTAAACCCAAAGGAGATGTATTTAAATCTTTCATGGTGTTCATAGTCGGTATTATAGATTTAAAAGGATAGTTATTTTCTTTTAAATAATTTAAAGCCTTATAGCCAAAACCTTTTGTATGAATATCATCTTTATACATATTTCTCATAGTAAAAAATACAGAACCTTTTATATACCCTCTTCCTTTATCTCTAATATAATCAACTTGTTTTGACATTAAATCTATATCCTGCCAAGGCTCAGCATTTGTGTCTCTTCCCATTTTATAAAGAGGATGCCCAATATATAAATCAGCCAATTTTCCATTAGCAGATTTTTTAGATTGTTCAATCCACCAATCAGCTATAATATCAAAAGGAGCAGTTTCATGCTTATCACTCCAATATATCTGAGGTATAACAGCATCAACATACATTTTATTAATACCGTCTTTTTCTGCAGCATTTTTTAAAAACTCAGTTTTCTCTCCATTAAGCATCCACAAAAGAACATCAGCATGCAATGCGTCGAAATTAGGATTATAAGACTGAGTATCGCTTCCGTATTCATATCCATTGTAATCTGAAAGTTTTTCTTTGTTTCTCCAAACTCCAGCAGGTGATATAGTCCATTTTACATAAGGCTTTCTTGATTTTATTTCTTTATATATAGAACTTACAAGCGTATTGATATTATTTCTTCTCCAAGCATAAAGCCCATTAACTCCGTAATCATCATAATTTGTATTAGAAGCATCATAACCTTGACTAGAAGCATATTTTGAAGAACTCACTTCATCAGGCCAATACTTATATGTTTTATCTCCAATCATATTCTGATAAAAGTAATCATCAAAATGCACTCCGTCTATATCATAATTTTCAACAACTTCCATAATAGAATCTATCACATATTTTGCACTTATAGGCTCACCGGGATCCAAATAAAGTTTATTATCATACCAATGAATAGGCTTTAAATTATTAGAGTAAGCATATACATGAATAAAATTCTTCTTTGAAAACTGCTCAGCATAACTTTTATTAGTATCATAAGTTACAGCTATTCTATAAGGATTAAACCAAGCATGAACTTCTAAATTTCTTTTATGAGCTTCATCTATAATAAATTTAAGCATATCAGTTTTAAAAGGATAATCATCTATTTCATTTGTACTGTCTTTACCAAAAAAATATCTTGTGGTAGGATTTATTTTTGAAGGAAATATTACTCCTGCATCAGGCTTAACTTGTACAAATACAGCATTAAAATTATTATCATAAAGTGTATCTAAATATTTCAAAGCTAGTTTTTTCTGCTCTTCCTCGCTTCCTCCCTCAAGAGGCCAATCCATGTTATTTACAGTTGAAAACCAAGCAGCTCTGAATTCTCTATATAAAGGATTTAAACTTCTATCCTCATTAATATCTTTTATAAGCATGCTTTTTAAATTATCAGGAATAATTATTTCACTTCTTTGACATGACAATAGATGAAATATTAATAAAGAAATAAAAATAAATAACTTTCTCATAAAATCAAACCTTATAATAAATAAAGGGCTGGTAAATTATAAATTCACTAGCCCAATTAAAATTCTATTATTAATAAATAATCATATCAAGAATGAATAATATTTAGTATTTCCATCAGTATCCATTACCTCAATAGTAACAGATCCGGCATTGGCATCTTCTATATTTATAGTAAATATTTCATTCATAGAATCTAACATACCATCATCAGGGACAATATATTTCCATTCTCCTGTTATAGTAGAATATCTTACTGTTTTTATGAAAGATAATTTATCTTCCACTCTGAAAGTAATTTTTCTATTTGCCCCGCTTGTTTCCACATTAAAATCTAAAACTTCCGGAGGATCATTATCATATTTCACATTAAATACTTCTAAAGTTTTAGTTTTAGCAACATTTATAGGATTATCATAACTGTCGCTTGCTGTTATTCTAAAATCGTAAATACCAGAAGGAAGTAAATAAGATTCAAATTTAAAATATGATGTTGATAAATTATCAGCTAATTTTCTATAATTTTTCTCACCTTTTAATCTATATTCCAAATTATATGTAAGTTTATCACCATTAGGATCAGTTCCTTTCCAATAAATCATAGCCTCATTTTCTTCTAATTGAGGACTTTTAGCTGTTTCAGAAGAATCATTTTGCTGAAGATAACGGGTAGTAAGCCCTCCGTTTATTACTTCAGGAGGAAGATTATTTTCAACATAACTAAAATCCATAGAATTAAGTACAGGAGTAGTATTTGTATCAGAAGTTGTCATTGTAACTTTAAACTGCATAAATCTTCCGTCCGGAACATCTATCTTTCCGTCAGTACCTACTGCATTAAAGCTGCTCCAAGTATTATCAACTCTTGCTACATTTCCTGTTCTAACTTCAATAGATATGGAAGAACCGTTTGGAATAGTTGATATATCACTCAAACTTCCTAATTTACTCAAAAGTTTTAAATCTAATGAATCGCTTGTAAAAGTACCCTGATTAGGATAAGTATGCTTTACTCTGTATATTTCACCTGTCTTTGATATTGCAAAATAAAGTCCGTCATCAGAAACAGCAAAAGTTGAAAGTATTTTATTTTTTAAACCGCCTATATATGATAAAAGTCCGTCATTTCCTCCTATTTTATATATATCAGCAGTATCTCCTGTAACAAAATATATATTATTATTATTATCGCTGCTCAATGCCAAAACCAATGTCTGATTCAAGAAAAATAATCTTTGAACTGTGCCGTTAGTATCAGCCTTATATAAAGAGTTTCTAAATTCCTTTTCGCTTTCATCAGGTCTTTTATCGCCGTCTATTATAGAAGGAAGCAGTAAATAAGCAGGCTGTCTTGTAGAAGTTCCAAAATATAAATTTCCTATATTATCCATAGTTATAGCATAAACTTCATTTTCCGCTGTATCATAAAGTACATTGTATGAAGGATTTTCCAAATTTGTAGATAAATCAACAACTAATACAAGCCCCCTTCCGGCAGTTCCTATATAAAGTTTGTTATTTTTATCATCATATAATAAAGACATAGCATGCTGCTCATCTGTTTTTAATATTTCCTTAATATTACCGTCAGAAGTTATTCTCAATAGCTTGGCATTATTTCCGCCGGCTGCAGCAAATAAATTTCCTTTATCATCAAATTTCATATCCCATATATAAGTATCATTTAAAGTTTTTCTCCAAAGTTCATTTCCCTGACTGTCATATTTTATTATTTTTGCATAAGGACCTGCAGCGGCATATACATTTCCCTCATTATCAGTAATAACTGCAGTAAAAGCATTTTCATTTTTTTCAGAAGCAAATAAGGAAAAGTTAGTATCATTAGCAGTTCTTTTATAAAGTTCAGCACCGCTTCCGCTTATAGCCGCAAACATACTGCCGTCATTAGCAGTATACATTTTCCATATATCTTTGCCTGCAATTACTCCATTCTGTTCTATTATAGGAGCTAAAGTTAAACTGCCCTGTTCTGTAAGCATTATTCCATCATAAACACCATTATCGTAAAATCCTCTTTTAGTGCTTGATAATGTTCTGGTAACAACCCCAAAAACATTAGCAGAAGATAATATTAATATCAGCTGCAAAGCAATTATAATCTTAGTGATTTTCATATTTTCTATCCCCTTCTATTCTTATATCTATTTTTTATCATAAACATTTCATCAATAAAAATCATGAAAATTTAACGATTTTCATATTTTCTAGCACCTTCTATTATTATATCCAATTTCATCAATCCTAGTATAGAACTATCCATTTGATAATTTCCATTAATAGGAGTAATAACTGCAGCTTTATCAGATGTAGCATTCTTAGCCATTGTACCATATTTAGAAGGAGGAAGCGTAGGATATAAATCCTTACCTATTTGAACTCCTCTTGATGAAGAATAAAGCCATACTTTTAAGGCACTGTCATCATAACTTTTTCCATATATACGCTGAACATCATCTAAACTTCTTATCTCATATTTACTAGGCATAAATAACTGCTCAGCATAATTATAAATATATTCATTAGCAGCATATATAGTATAAACATCTGTTTTCAAATTAACAGGAAGTCTTACAGGTATATCTACATATTGTTTTTCTTTGCCGTAAGGAGTATACCCCAATCTTAAATGTATAGTTTCTCCGGCAACTGCTCTAGGTTCTACCAAAGTTATATCATTCAAAAAAACATATTCAAGATTACTTCTTTTTATAGATAGTTTTACAGATTTGATGCCTACTCTATTAAAGTTATTATAAATGAAGAAATCTATAGGAGCTATTAATTGTTTTATAGCAGCTTTGAATGCCTCTGTAGAAGAATAATCCAATATTTTATCAGTTACTTTATAAGGCTCTTCAAAATAATCTGTTTCTATTTCATAACTTATACTGAATACTCCCTCTTCAGCTCCGCCTGCAGCAGAACTTACAGCACTGTATAAAGCCATAGAAAGTATCTCTGTAAAATAGGTAGGATCATTTAATACTCTGAAATTAAAATCTCTAGTAAGGAAAGTCTGATCTTCTATTTCTACTTTTACAGGCACCATTACATTTTCAGGAACTTCTCCGTAAACACCGGAAACTCCAAAAGCACCGTCATAAACAGTATATCCTAAATAGTTAGAATAAGCATATCCGAGTTTGAATGAAGAATCTACAGAAGCCACTACATGATTAATATATGCTCTTGACACAGGTGCTCTCAATCTTCCCTTAGACCACATAGAATGCCCGAAAATAAGGAATTTTTCATCATCTGTATGAGAAACAGTACCAATACCGGCTAAAGAGATATCTCCGTCAGCCAATACTATAGCAACTGAATCCCCAAACAAAAATTTACTTGCCTGATTTGTATCAGAAACAGAACCGCCTGCCTGCATAGGATAAAAACCGCCCTTTTTAAAAGAAGAAGAATATTCATTAAAAGCCTTGCTGCTTATACCTGAAAACATTAAAGGAGTTTGAAGAGAATTATCATCTGCAAATCCTAAAAGCGGTGCTTTAGCATTAGTATCTTCATATAACTTATACATTTCTTCTATAGGTGTAACTCCGGCTATTGGATCCTTAGCATAGTTCCATCCAAAAGCCAATGCTCCAGCTATTTTACCGTTAAAATATATAGGAGAACCGCTCATACCAGCAACAGTTCCTGAATGATCTAAATCAAGACCTTCGCATCTTATAAGTATAGCATCACTATTATGCCATCTCTTTCTTAAAATAGATAATACTTTCACTTTAAATGGTTGCACATTCGTACCATGTATAACAGTGTAGCCTACTCCTTCCATTCCTTCATAAATTTCACTTATAGGTATAACTTCAGGATTTTCCGGAGGATAAGGAGGTAATTCTTCATTTGTCTGTGAAAATAAATTAAATGTAAATATAACTGATAATGTAAAAATAAAGATTAATTTTTTTCTCATAGTTCCCATCATATTGTGAAATTATTTATTTGAATTTAATAAAAAAACTATATTTTATTATAAATAGTAAAATAATAATACATTAATTTTAGATTATATACAAGCATAATTATTAAATAAATTTTCCTTGACAAATAATATATATATATTAATATTATAATAAATAGGCATATATATATAAAAGAGGTTTATAAAAGTGGTAGAAGCAAAGATACTTAATTTAGCTATTACAGATAAAGGTTTTGTAGTTATTTTGAAGCCGGAAAAATCTGATAAAGTTGTACCAATATCAATAGCATATTTAGAGGCTCAGTCTATAATGTCCAGCCTTATAGGGTATAAAATAGAAAGACCGCTCACTCATGACATAATATACAATATATTTCAAAACTGTAATATAAGATTAATAAATGTAATAATAGATAATGTACATACAGATACTTTCTTTGCTAAATTAGTCATAGAACATAATGATAAAAATATATTTATTGATTCAAGACCTTCCGATGCTATAGCACTTTCTCTTAAATCAAAAGCACCTATATTTATAGAAGAACATGTTATAGAAAAAGCAGGAATTATATTAGAAGAAAATGATAATTTAATGAAAGTGAAAGAAGGAATACCTTTTACTTATCAGAAATTTGAAAGAGATGAGCTTAGAGAAAAAAATGCTGAAAATATATTTGTAAAAAAAGAACCGGAAGAAATTAATAATACGGATAATCAGCAATTAAATATAAAAAGTAATAAAAAAAATAAAGAAGAATTACAGAAATTGCTGGATCAGGCAGTAAAAGAAGAAAGATATGAAGATGCTGCTAAATATAGAGATGAACTTGATAATTTAACAGAATAAAATAAAATTTTGTTTTCTATATTACTTATATTTTTTATATATTATATAGTAAGTAATAGAATTATAGAGGATATATGAAACACTGTATTAAAATAATTTTATTTTTAATATTATTTAGTTACTCAGTAGTATATTCAAAACCATCAGATAAAATAAAATTTGAAGCAGGCGAACTTACAGAACTAGAATACGATTTCTTTACAAAAGTAGATAATGGAGAAACCAATGATTTGGAACTTCATTATGACGGATTTATAATAGCTTCAGGAATTACTGATAAAGATGAATTTGAATTCTACAGAGAAAAATTAAATAATATAAGAAATTTTGCTAAAAAAGAATTATCCTCATATACTAAAGAAGGAGCATACTCTTTCGGTAAAAGGCTTTTAAATTGGCTGTACACAAGCGGAACATTAAAGCAATATTTTGAAACTTCTACCCTATTTCAGGATTTAATATATAAAGGTGAATATAACTGTTTAAGTTCAAGCATATTATACTCGCTTCTATACAAAGAATTTGGATTTGAAGTTACAGGCGTTCTTACTTCAAGTCATTCATTTTGTACAATATATGCAGATGATAAAGCGGTGGATGTTGAAACTACCTTATCAAGAGGATTCGATCCGGGACAAAAAGAAATAAGAAATACAGGAAACTCTACAATAGTTACTTTCGTGCCTCAAGGAAATTATAGAGATAGAAATAATGTAGATATACTCACCTTAATAGCAACATTATATCCTAATTCTATTTCACTAAAAAAAATAGAAAAAGATCTTGAAAAACAATTAGTAATGGCAAAAAAAGCATATTATCTTTCTCCTAATACAAAAATGTACAATGATAATTTAGTGAATGCTTATAATAGATTGGCTTTAGATTATCTAAATAAAAATAACTTTGAAGCTGCTTATAGAACATTAGAAGAAGCATATACCTTCGATTCTAATAACCCTATGACAAAAAATAATAAAATACACTATTACAACACAATAGGCACATCTTATTTAAGTAAGAAAGATTTTCCTAATGCTATAGAAACATATAAAATAGGAATATCTGATATAGGAGAAGGTGCTGATGTGCTAAAAAGAAATCTTAAAGTTTCATATTATAATTATGCTGTTACTGAATATAATCAAAGAAGATATAATAATGCAAGTATTATATCAGAAGAAGCTTTAAAATTATTCCCTAATGATAGAGATTTTATAAGATTATTGTCATCTATACCGAAATAATATAAAAATAATTCCGAATATATTGTATGAGATTTTATTTTGCGATAATAATATTTATTCTTATAGCTAGTTCGTATAGTTTTGCCCAAAGTAATTATAATCTTAATATAAAATTTAGAGTAATTGAAAAATTTGATAAAATTGTATCATCTGATAATAAAGAATATGTATTCTATATAGATGCCGATTATATTTTTAGCGATGAAGGTAAAAATATATACAGCAATAATATATACAATATTCAAAATACATTAAATGATTTAGAAAGACAAGAAAAAGAAGCAAAAACACAATCAGAAAAAAATTCCATAAATCAAAATATCCGAATATACAAAGCATTACTAGCCTACAATAGTCCGCCTAAAAAATTTATAAGCCTATTAATAAATAGACAAATACATCAATATATATCTAAATATCCATCAAGCTATATAGACGATATGATGAATAATAATTTACAGGCTTTCTATGATGATATAAGAAATAATATAGTATACAATGAAAAATATACAGGAATATTTACTTCTATAAAATTCCTTACAAAAGATAAATTCAAATATTATACAGGAAGAACATAAATTATAAATTAAATTTTGATTTTACCCTTTCAACATTATATCTTGCAGTACCGCCTTTTAGCTGAATCATCTCCTCAGACACACTTGAAGCAAATTTCAATACATTATTAATATCAAGTCCCATCAATATAGCATAGCTCAAAGCAGCACAAAATGAATCCCCAGCTCCAACAGTATCAACAACATCAATTTTATTAGAAGGATTAAAAATATACTCATTATTATATAATACACTAGCACCAGATGCACCAAGTGTAAGAAATATATAATCAATATCAAAATCTTTACTGATAGCTTTAAGCAATGTTTCATTATCATTTTGTAAAGATGGATAAAAAAGACCTTTTATCACAGCTAGCTCATCATCATTAATCTTTAAGATATTTATAAACTCTAAAGATTCTTTTATCTTTTCTTTAGTGTAATAATTTTTTCTGAATGTTACATCGCATACTTTATATTTAGCATTAATGTTTTTGAATATGTTTTTTAATGTATTATAAGATTTTTCATTTCTTTGGGATAGTATATTAAAATAAAATAAATCATAATTTTCTTTTAAAGCATTTTCTATATCTGAATTATATTCTATATGATCCCAAGCAGTATTTTCATGTATTATATAATCAGGTACTTTATTTTCATTAAGAAAAACAGTAGCTTTTCCTGTTTCATAATCTTTTGATATCTGTATTAAAGATTTATATATATTCTCATTATCAATAAAAGATAAAGCATCTTTAGAATAATCATCATCACCCAAAGCAGTTATAAATTGCAGCTTGTCATCTTTATTTAAAAGCCTTGAAAGCTGAAGAGAATAATTAAAAGGGGCACCTCCTATCACTGAAACATTATCATAAACATCATATAAAAGTTCTCCGAAAGTAAGTATATTTAACATAAATAAGCTCCTATTTACTATTTATTATCTTGTTCTTTAATAGGTGCTTTTAATAATAATCTTATTATAGAATTATTAGTAACAGATGTACCAAACTTCGGTGAAAAATCCGTTACATATCCTTCTCCTTGTATCATTATCTTAGCATTATTATTTGATACTATATAAGATATACTATTTAAAGCATCTCTCAAAGAAAGCCCTGTTAAATTAGGCATAATATTATTTGTAATATTATTTGCATGAGGTACTAAACTTAAAAAATCATTAGTATTTATTGTATATATTTCTCCGTCAATAAGTCCCAAATAAGGTATAATCTGATTGGCTATTTTAGCAAACAGAGGAGCCGCTACCCTTCCCGCTCCCTGAGATCCCTGACCCTGAGGATCATCAAGCAATACAAGTATAGATATTTTAGGATCTTCTAAAGGAAAACCTCCTATAAATATAGATTGATAATACTTTTCAGGCTTTTCAGATTCATTGTTTCTATAAACTTCTGTTATTGCAGTACCTGTTTTTCCAACAACATCTATATTAAGCAGATTAGCTCTATGCCCTGTAGAACCAGATTCAACACCTTTTCTAAGTAAAACTCTGGCTATTTGAGAATACTGTTCATCTATTATTCTAGTCTTTTTTAAGTTATTTGTTGCACTGATTTTTTCTATTCCGTCATAAAATGAATCAACAACATGCATAGGTACTTTCCAGCCTCCATTCAAAAGAGGTAAATAAGAGGCTGCTATCTGCATAGGAGTAACACTTAAATCATAACCTATTGCTAAATAGCCTTTTGAAAATCTATGCCATTTATTTAGAGAGTGATATATTCCGCTCCATTCATTTTTATAAGGTCCGACACCTGTAGGCTCTCCGAATCCAAATCTTTTTAAATAATCATAAAAAAACTGATTATCTATTCTTTCAGCTATAGTTACAATAGCAAAGTTGCAGCTGTATTTTAATATATCATTAAATGGTACATCTCCATGTGGATAATCGCAATGTATTCTTGTTTGTCTGCTGTAATCATAATAACCTTTACAATGGAATATTTCATCACTATTGACTACTCCCTGCTCTATAGCGGCAAGTTCAGCAAATATTTTCATTGTACTTCCCGGATATATAGTGCTCATTATACTTCTATCCATTCTTTCATTGTTAACATAAATAAAAGGATTATTAGGATCAAATGAAGGATAAGAATAATTTGCAACTATCGCTCCGGTATTGACATCTGATACTATTACTGTAACAGATTGAGGGGATTTTTCAGCCACAGTTTTTAATACTTCATTTCTTACTATAGTCTGCACATCTCGGTCTAAAGTCAATACTATATCTTTTGGATTATCATTCTCTGATGAAAGAATAGCCTCATAAGTTGCCTCAAGTCCTGCATATCCTTCTGTCTCTGTCCTATTCATATAACCTATAACATGAGCAAATACATCTTTATAAGGATAAAATCTTTTATAACTTTCTATGCCATAAATGCTTTTTACATTATATTTATCTTTTATTTCCTTTATTTTTTTATAGGAATCTAAATTAATATTCTGAGCCAGCATTATGGTTCTTCTCTTAGTGTTTAACAATTCAGCAAATTTTTCTTTTGTAATGCCTATAATATTAAATATTTGAGAATAAGCTTCATTGATATCAGTTTTATCATTACCATCTAAAGAAACAGACTCAGTATCCAAATAAATTATATATGCTGGGATATTTATTGTAAGAGGACGCATTTTCACATCATATATAGTTCCTCTTGGTCTATCGAGTCCGGATAATGATGATAAAGATTTTCTTTCTTTGATAGTTAAATTAAATAACTGAATGAATATTGCTATTGTTCCTATAAAAAAGCAAATAAGGAATAAATATAATATTTTAACTCGGCTGTCATTCATAGTTAGGAAAAATGAGGCGGCGAACGGATTTGAACCGATGATAAGAGTTTTGCAGACTCCTGCCTTACCACTTGGCGACGCCGCCATATTTTATATGTAATTAATGATATATTAAAATTAATAAAAAGTCAATAGACATAATTTAAAAATAATAGATTATTATTATATTTCAAAAAATAAAAACAGTAAAATAATATATATTATTTTACAAAATGAGCTATGCAAAAAAAAAATACCTATTAACTAACTATATAAATTACATGTAAGTTAATAGGTATAAATTTATTACTTAATTCATAAGCTATCAGCTGTTAATTTACAGATTTACAAAATTACTCCTCTAAATAAGCATAGAAAAATTTATGAAATCCTAATGGATTATATACAACATCTCTCAATTTAGGATTAACAAGTAAAGGCTCTGTGAAGAAATAAAGAGGTATGGCACCCATATCTTCTTCTATAAGAATTCTTTCAGCCTCATGCATAGCTTTCATTCTTATATTATTATCATCTGTAGACATAGCCTCACCTATAAGATCATCATATCTTTTATTACTGTATCCGCCGTTATTTTGAGTATTGTAGCTAGTAAATAAACTCATCATAGACATAGGATCAGAATAATCAGCAGACCAATAAAGTCTTCCTATCATAAAGTTTTTTTCAAGCAAAGTCTGACCTAATAATGCATTATCTATCTGAGTAATAGTAGAATCTATATTAAGATGCTCTTTCCACATCTGCTGTACTGCTTCAAATATACCCACATGATTACCGGGATCAGTTTTAAACTCTATTACAGGAAAACCTTCTCCATTAGGATATCCTGCTTCAGCCAAAAGCTGTTTAGCCATTTCTACATTATTGGAATATCCTTCTTTAGATATATCATAAAAATCACCGCCATTAACTCTAAAATCTCCATCAACATCATTAACCGCATAAGGCACCCATCCGCCTGCAGGTTTCTGTCCGCCTTTAGTAACATTTTCTACTATATAGTTTCTGTCTATAGCTAGGGATAATGCCTTTCTTACTCTAGGATCTTTTAAATATTCATTAGTTACATTTATAGGATAATAATAAGTAGCTATAAGGGGCTTAATCTGTATTAAACCCTCTTCCATAAGTGTAGGTATATCCTGCTGAGGAGGTTCATAAGCCATATGTAAAGATCCGTCTTTTATACCAGCTACCGCAGCAGCACCATTTTGCATAAATACAAATGTTATTTTTTCAGCAACTATACTGTCAGCATTCCAATAATTAGTATTTTTTACCATTATAATGTTTTCATCAATATTGCGTTCAGACATAATATAAGGACCGTTACCGATATAAGTTTCAGGCTTCAAAGTCCAGTTGTCTCCGTATTGTTCTATTATATCTTTTCTTAAAGGGGCAAATGTAGGAAATGCAGCTACTTCCAAGAAATAAGCAGTAGGAGCTTCCAATTCTACAACCAAAGTATGCTCATCAATAGCTTTTACACCCAAAGAATCTACTGGCATTTCTCCTCTAGTAATAGCCATAGCATTTTTTACAGGTTCATGCTGATAACTGTATTCGCTTGCAACTTTTGGATCAACCTGTCTCTGCCAGCTGTAAACAAAGTCTTCAGCTACAACAGGTTTTCCATCTGACCAAGTAGAATTAGTTCTTAGATAAAATGTATAAGTTTTTCCGTCAGGACTTATTTCCCACTTTTCAGCTACACCCGGTACTATTTTATTATTTCTATCTCTTACGGTTAAACCCTCAAATACATGAGAAATATAAATTACTCCGTATATTTGTGCGTTCAAACTAGGATCTATAGTCTTTGGTTCAACACTAAGATTAACAATAATTCCTTCACTATTACTTTTGCCTTTAGAACATGATATTGATGATAGTATTATCAAAAATGCTAAGCTGATACTAATAATAGATGATAAAAATACCCTTATAGTCTTCATAATAAACTCCATAAAATTAAACTATTTCTTTTTAATTAACTACCCTAAATAATAATTAATCAAAACTATGTAAAAATATTTTATATAATTTTCTAAACTTAGTCAATTAAAAAAAATAAAAAGTTACTATGAATTAAGATTTTGTTATTTGATTTATA
This sequence comes from Brachyspira hampsonii, assembly GCF_001746205.1. Classification (NCBI taxonomy): domain Bacteria; kingdom Pseudomonadati; phylum Spirochaetota; class Spirochaetia; order Brachyspirales; family Brachyspiraceae; genus Brachyspira; species Brachyspira hampsonii. Next base: position 132,695 of record NZ_MDCO01000006.1, on the reverse strand, counting down.
CATTTTCCTGTATTTTTGAATTCAAATATATTATCAATAGAAGTGCTGACCATATTAAGCAATGCTTCATCAGTATAAAAAGCAAAATGAGGAGTTATTATAACATTATCCATTTTGAATAATTCTTCAATAATTTCATCTTTCAAAACAATATTTTTTATATCTTTATTAACATACTCAATCTCATTTGAATATACATCTATAGCAGCTCCACCTATATGCCCGCTTTTTAAACCTTCAAGTAAATCTTTGTTATTAACTATTCCGCCCCTGCTTACATTGATAATATAAACACCCTTTTTCATTTTATTTATAGAATCTTTGCAAATCATATTTTCAGTTTCTTTGCTGTATGGTATATGATAAATTACAGCATCACTATTTGCATATAATTCATCTAAACTCACATATTTTGCATAATTTTTTATTTCTTCCTTTTCTGTTCTTGAATATACAAATATGTCTTTAGGAAAAAATCCTTTAAGATGCTTTACAGTCAAAGAACCAATCCTTCCTGTACCTATAATACCGATATTTAAATTTCTAATCTCTTTTGCCACAAGCCCTGTTCTTATATAATTTCTATTATATCCATTTATAATAACATTATTATAATTCTTAATAATAGAAAGTAATGATAGAACTGTAAACTCACTCACAGAATTAGGAGAATATGAAGGTACATTTGCTATTTTTATTCCTATTTTGTTTGCATAATCAATATCTATATTATCATAACCGACAGATCTGGTGCTCATATATTTTACGCCGTATTCTTTCAATTTATCAAAAACTTTATCAGTAATAATATCTCTTGCATTAAAAACTATAGAATCAAAACCTTTTGCCTCTTTGACATTATCAATATTTAAATGATGTCTGTATAATGTGAATTTAGTATTATATTTTTTTTCCATTAATTTAAAAAATTCTGCTTCATCATCTAAAAACGAATATACAGCTATACTCATAATTTTTACCTTTTAATTTAAAAAATATTATTTTTAATAATAAATCAAGTTTGAAAGAAGAATACATATACCATAGCAATAAATACAAATATTATAATAGCACCAAGTCCAAACATCATTAATTTAAAAGTGCTTATCTTAGAAAATATTCTCTCAAATAAACTTTTATTTCCATTATCTTCTTCGCTAGGCTCAACATACACATCTTTTTCAGGATTGAATAATTTTAATTTAATGGGTTCAATTTCTTCTATTAGACAGCAATATCCGTCTATTAATTTTAATAAAATTTTAATGGATTTTTCTCCTACAGTTTTTTCTAATACTTCAGCAGGAACTAAATATTTGGAATACTTATCCTTTTTTCCTTTAAGCTCAAGATATATTATATTTTCTTCAACTGTATTAGAATTTATACTAACTATAACCTTATCTCCTGCAACTATATCATTTATAGATTTTCCTCCTATTGGATCAACTACAAATGAAGCATTAATAAGTTTATAATGAGGTGTCTGAACTTCTTCAGAGGAGGCATTTTCATCTTTAGTTTCATTGCCGCTATTTTGATGTGCTGAATGCATAGAAGCTACATCTTCCATTTCTTTATCAACATTCTCTATAGCACTGCGAACAGAATTAATATCTAAAATACTGCTGTTTATATCAAATGTACCTATATGAAAATCCATAAATTTATTCATAGCACTTGCAAATATATCAATAATAGAAATAATATTATTATTGCTTTGATATATTATAATATTATTAATATTTCTATCTTCACTTAGAATATTTGAAATTACATCATAAAATTTATCAAAATATGGATTGCTCTCATTATTAAGTCTATTATAAATTTTAATATGTTTATACAATTCTAGTAAATCAGTATAAGCATTTAAAAAAGTTAAAAGTTTACGATCTCCTGAAATAACAAATGCAATATCTATCAAACTGCTATTATATTTATCTATAAAAAAAACAACATATATGTATTTGTTTAAATCACTATATTCGGCTAATATTTTTATAACTACTACTTCATCATTTGGATTTATTTTTTGCTGCGACATAAATATATACCTAAAATAAAAAAATTCTAAGCATTATTATATCATAAGTAATATAATAAACAATACCCCAATACAATCATACCGAAAATAATTATTAAAATAAATACTTGATTTTTTTATGTTTAATCATTATAATTGATTATTCTCAATTAATAGATTTTAAGAGGATTTTTATGTCTGAAAATACAAATAAACTGCAAAAAAATGCTGAATTAATATTCACATATCTATATAATAATAGAATAATATTCATATCCGGCTTTGTATTAATAGTTGTAATTGCAGCTGGAATTCTGCTTTACAGAGCAAATATAGAAAGTCAGGATGCAGCTAATAATGTAGAGTTTGAATCAGCATTAGCTTTATATAATGTTTATCAAAATGCACAATTACCAGCAGAACAATTAAATGATCCTGCTTTAATAATAGATATTACTTCAAGATTTCAAAAAGTATATAATGCCGCTAAAGGTAATAAACTTAAATTAAGAAGTGCTTATGCATTGGGATGTGTTTATTATGATATAAATAATCTAAAGGAAGCTGAAAAATACTATCAGGAAGTAGCAAATTCAAGAGGATTCTATTTACAGGAAACTGCAATATATAACTTAGCTAATACACAAATAGGATTGACTAATTATACTCAGGCTGTATCTACTTTGGAAAATTTTATTAAAGCATATCCTAAAAGCTATTTAATCCCTCAGGCTACTTTAACATTATCCGATGTTTATTTATCACAAAATGATAGAACAAAAGCCTTGAATGTGTTAAAGTCTTGGACTACTAAAAATACTAATAATGCTGAATATCTTTCTTTATTTAGAGAAACTATTTCATTGATAGAAAATAATGTTTATTAAAAAAAATTATACATCATTAATATCAAAAGGAAAATAAATTGAACAAAAATGCTCCTATTATAGTTCAGGGCGACGGTACTATTCTTTTAGATGTCAGCACAAAACATTTTGAAGAAATTAGAAACTTTATGTTAGTATTTGCAGAATTAGTAAAAAGTCCTGAATATATACATACATATAGAATAACATTAGTATCCTTATGGAATGCTGCTAGTTTAAACTATACATCAGATCAAATACTTAATTTTTTGAAAAAATATACATCTTATGAAATTCCAAAAAATATAGTAAAGCAGATTGAGACTAGTATAGAAAAATACGGAAGAATAAAAATAATAAAAGAAAATGATAAATACTATCTTATAAGTGAAGATAAAAATATTATAGATGAAATTCTGCATTACAAATTAATGACTAAATATATAAAGGCAGAAGTTAACAAAAACAAATTAGAGATAGATGCCACATACAGAGGACATATAAAACTTGCACTTATAAATATAGGATATCCCGTTCAGGACTTGGCAGGATATAAAACAGGCGAAGAATATCATTTTAATATGAGAGAAAAATTAGCATCAAGCGGAGATGATTTTGCTTTAAGAGATTATCAAAAAAATTCTGTAGATGCTTTCTATGCTGATGGTAAACCTGAAGGCGGTGCAGGAGTTATAGCTCTTCCATGCGGTACTGGTAAAACTGTTGTAGGAATTGCCGCAATGCATAAAACTCAGACAAAAACACTTATAATAGTTACAGGTGTTACAGCATGCCGTCAATGGAGAGACGAAATATTGGATAAAACTGATATTCCTCCTGAAGATATAGGTGAATATAATGGTCTCAATAAAGAAATAAAACCTATAACAATAGCTACTTATAAAATTCTTACATATAGAAAAAATAAAGAATCTCCATTTGTGCATTTTGAATTATTCTTTCAGCATAATTGGGGATTAATAATATACGATGAAGTACATTTGCTTCCGGCACCTATAATAAAACTTACAAGCGAAATTCAAAGTATGAGAAGATTAGGGCTTACTGCTACTTTGGTTAGAGAAGACGGACTTGAAAAAGATGTGTTCTGTCTTATAGGACCTAAAAAATTCGATATACCTTGGCGTGAGTTAGAAGAAAAGAAATTTATAGCTGAAGCATACTGTTATGATATAAGAATACCGTTAGATGATTCTCATAGATCTGATTATGTTATATCCAGTGATAAAGTTAAATTTAGAATAGCAAGTGAAAATGTTCTTAAATATACAGTAGTAAAAAAAATCATAGAAAAGCTTGAAGGAAAAAATATTCTTATAATAGGTCAGTATTTGGATCAATTAAATGAGATGAAAAGGCTGACAGGATATACTATAATCACAGGAAAAACTCCTCAAAGCGAAAGAGACATAATATACAAAAAATTTAAAACCGGAGAAATAAAAATACTTATAGTAAGTAAAGTTGCTAATTTAGCTGTTGATTTGCCTGATGCTAATGTTTTAATACAGATCTCTGGAACTTTCGGTTCAAGACAAGAAGAAGCTCAAAGATTGGGAAGAGTTCTTCGTCCTAAAAAAGGTGAAAATAAAAGCTACTTCTTTTCAATAATAACCACAGATACAAAAGAAGAAGATTTTGCTCATAAAAGACAATTATTCTTAACAGAACAGGGATATCATTATGAGTTGTTGGATAAAGATTCATTTGAAGAATTGGAATTTAATAATTAAAAATTTAACAAATAAAAAATAATTATTATAAATTATATTTATTATGAGTTTTTATTCCCAATGCTTCCATTTCATAATAAATAGCCATAGCAGTATATCCAGATAAAATTATTTGATATTTTCCGAAACCGTAAAAAGCAAATATAACACCTTCCATTTTTTCAATTTCATCATATTTAATTTGTTCTCTGTTTTTCACAACTAATCTTAATCTTGTACCACAATAACTAACTAGTTCTATATTATCTTTACCTACTTTTGATATTATATCCTCTGCCATTTTTTTATAATTTACTTCCATAAAAAACCTCTGTATATTTTAACAATTAATTATATATATTTTTTATATATTTACAATAGACTTGTTTCAAAAGACTTGATAAGATTGTATTAGTTTTGAAACAAAACTAATATATTAAAATAAATCAGTAAGCATAAAATCTAAAATTATAAATACTAAAAATGTATAGACAAATCTACTGCTGATTTCTTTTTTATTTTCACTCTTTTTAAAATCAATAGTTATATCTACTGGCTCATCATATTCTGTATCAGCATCTACTTTTGCAGACATTGTAAAAATATCTCCGTCATTTGCAGGAAATGTATATGCTATAGTATCATTATATCCCAATACATCATTAGTATACATATCATATCTTTTAGCAAATGCCTTAAAAGCTCCGTAACTTGCTTCTATACTTTTTATCTTTTTTATTTCTTTTTTCAAATTCTTTTTATCTAATTTTACAAGTGTTAATTGATTTATTGGCTGTACTAATTCATAATCCTCAAGCTGTTTTCTCCATTTATCTATAGTGTTATTATCCATTTCTGCAGGAGTTGCCAAACTTATAAAATTGTCAGCATTAATTTTTACTTCTTCATCATCACAATTTGAATAACTTCCATCATTTGAATATCTGAAAGTTGTTATAATTTTTTTATCTTTATCATACAAGTTCCATATCAAAGAAGATGAAAATTTATTCATTAAATAATTATCAATAAAAACTTCTTTAAACAAATCATAACTGTATATATCACCATCTATTAATGTAATACTTAAAATACTAGCAGTATGATTAATAAATTTTTGTACTTCTTTTCTTAATTCTTTTATTTCTTCTTTTAATTTTTCATCAAAGTTTTGAGGAATCTTTTTCAATTCTTTATTATTTTTTATATCGAATAAAGTTAAACTATAATCACTATTAGCTATTAATTTATAATCATCATTTAATATTTTTTCACCTTGAGAATTAAATCCGTAATTTGGAATACATCTTAATCTAAATTCAGTATAACCAATATTCATTTTTTCAAGTAATTCACTAATCATTTTTCCAGATTCTTTGTGAACTTCGGTTTTCTTTGTATCTGAATATATTTTATACAATAAACTTTGAGCATATTTGCTTTCTATATTGAATTTTATCATTATAAGGAAAACTTTTGAATCAATACCTAATAATATTAATTCAGATATCTCTTTTAAAGCTTCATCTCCTCCATACATAGCATAAATAAAACCTGATATTTCTATGTTTTGATTTTCTAAATAAATTTCTCTAATGAACTTCAAAAATGATTCAAAGTCAAGCAAGTTAACTATATTATCAATTTTTTCTAATCTATTAATCATTCTTTTTAAAGATAAATACTCTGAATATATATACTTTATCACTGTAATATCTACTTCTCTTGATTTATCTTTTACTAGAACATGGCAATCTTTTATAAATTCAAGTTTTTTATCTTCTTTTTTAGCATTATATTTTTTTTCAGCATACTTTTCTGCTTTTTCTATAGTTTTGAAATTATAATCTTTTGTAACAAATGAAAGCTCCTTAGAAAAATCACTTTCAATTCTTTTTCTCAATCTTACAATTCTTTTATTTTTATCTTTTGCAATAAGATCGTATATTTCTTTAACATTAAATTTTGTTATAGTTATATAATCTTCTTTAGGATAAAATGCTTGCATATATACTTTAAGTCTTGTATGTAATTTATCCTCATCATCGCAAAAAGTACCAACTTCTTCTAAATTATCTAAATTCCAATTTTCTAAAGACTCATAATTATCAAACTTATACGCAAATCTAAATAATCCCGCAGCAGTGATTAGTTTTTGTGTATTCCATTTATCAAGAGGCTGATTAAAACTTTGAGCCATATAAAACATCATATCCATATTTTCTACATTATATACATTCCAACTATTTAAAGGCTGATCAAATTTCATGCATGAGAAAAATGTCTTTTCCATGTTTACCACATTAGAAGTATCCCATTTATCAAAAGGCTGATTTAATTTTTCGCATTGCCTAAACAAAGAATCCATATTTGTAACATTAGAAACATCCCAATATTCTATGCCTTCAAAATCTTTTCTTTTGCTTTCATAAAAAAGTTTACTCATATCTGTGATAAGACTTGTATCAACACAATTAAGCTTTATACCGTCAGTAAATACTAATTTTTTGAGTTCTTCTTTTGTTTCTGGTTTGTATTTTCTCATAATTATCTCCAAACTGATTTTAATATAGCATTTTTCATTATTTTTTTATAGTTTTTAAATCAGAATTTTTTGTAACAGATGAAAGTTCTTCTGAAAAATCACTTTCAAGTTTTTTTCTTAATTTGGATATTCTTCTATTTTTATCTTTTGAAATAAGATTATATATTTCTCTAACATTATCTTTTGTTATAGTTATATAATCTTCTTTAGGATAAAAGACTTGCATATATACTCTAAGTCTTGTATGCAATTTATTTTCATCATCACAAATTAAAGTTATATCTTTTAATTTATCTAAATTCCAATGTTCTAAAGATTCATAATGATCAAACTTATCGGCATATTCAAACAAAAATGCTATACTAATTACTTTTTTTGTATCCCATTTATCAAGTGGCTGATTAAAACTTTTTGCTAACTGAAACATACAGGCAATATTTGTTACATTGGATACATTCCAGCTATTTAAAGGCTGATTAAATTTTTTACAATCGTCAAACATTCTAAACATATTTTCAACATTTGAAGTCTCCCATTTATCTAAAGGCTGATTAAAATTAGAACAACTATCAAACAAAGATTCCATATTTTTTACATTAGATACGTCCCAATCATTAAGAGGCTGATTAAAAATAGTACAATAACTAAACATATTTGATAAATCTTCAACTTTACTAATATTCCAATTATTTAAAGGCTGATTAAAGTTTTTTGCCAGATTAAACATACATGACATATCTTCAACATTAGAAGTATTCCATTTATCCAAAGGCTTATTAAAACTTTCTGCTAACTTAAACATACCTCTCATATCTTTCACATTAGAAACATTCCAATCATTAAGAGACTGATTAAACTCTTTTGCCCCCAAAAACATAAATGACATATCGGAAACATTAGAAGTATCCCACTTATCTAAAGGCTGATTAAAATTAGAACAATAGGCAAACATATTACTCATCTTTTTAACTTTAGATACATTCCAATTATTTAAATTAGGATTAAAATCTATTCTTGATAAGTCTAAAATAAAATTATAGTCCATATATGCAAACATATAAGACATATCCTCAACATTAGAAACGTCCCAATCTTCTATGCCTTGAAAATCTTTCCTTTTACTTTCATGAAAAAGATTGCTCATATCCGTTATAAGACTTGTATCAACACAATCAAGCTTTATACCGTCAGTAAATACTAATTTTTTGAGTTCTTCTTTTGTTGTTGGTTTGTATTTTTTCATAATATCATATCCTAATTATAAATTAAAAAATTATTTATTATAATCAAAATAAATCTGTAAGTCTAAAATCCCAAATCATTAATACCAATAAAGTATAAATAAATCTTTTACTTACTTCTTCTCCATTTTCATTATCAAAATAAATATTAATTTTTACTCTGTCATGAAAATCAGTATTAGAATCAACATCAGCATCTATAGTAAAAGTATCGCCATTCTTTGATTTTAATGAATAACTTTCAACAACATCGTATCCTATATACTCAGAATACATTTCATATCTTGCACCAAAAGCCTTAAAAGTACCATAGGCTATTTCTAAATTATCTATTTTTTCTATTTCACTTTTCAAATTATCTTTATCTAATTTTATAATAGTTAATTGCTGTAAAGGCTGTGCTATTTCATAATCTTCAAGCTGCTTTCTCCATTTATTTATAGTGTCATCGTCCATTTCTACAGGGCTTGCCAAACCTATAAAAGTATTATCATCAATTTTTAATTCTTCATCTTCACAGTTTGAATAACCTCCATCGCCTGAATATCTAAAAGTAGTTATAAAATTATCGTTATTATCATATAAATTCCATATCAAAGATGAAGCAAATCTATTCATCATAGCATTATCAATAAAAATATCTTTGAATACATCATAACTATATTTCTCTCCGCTTGCTAATAAAACAGCCAAAAGAGAAGAAGTATCTTTCATAAAAGAAGGAATTTTTTTTCTTAATTTTGTTATTTCATCTTTTAAATCTTCATCAAAGTTTTGAGGAATCTTTTTTAACTCTTTATTATTTTTTATATCAAATAAACTCAAAGAATAATCACTATTCAAAATTAATTTATAATCTTCATTTAATAGTCTCTCACCTTGAGAATTAAAGCTGAAATCAGGAGAAAATCTTAATTCAAACTCCTCATAGCTAATATTCATTTTTTTCATCACTTCCTCAATTAGATTATAAGCTTCATAACGGACTTCAGATTTTTTTGTACTTGAATATATTTCATATAATATTCTAAGTGCATATTTACTTTCTATATTTAATTTAATTATTAAAAGTGAAAGTTTAGTATCTTTTTCTTTTTTATATATATTTTTTATAGCCTCATATCCTCCGTATAAACAATAAATAAAAGCTGCCGTTTCTTTATTGGTTTCATTATAAATATTTTTGATAAACTCTATGAATGATTCTTTATCAAGTAAATTAACTATATTATCGATTTGGCTTAATCTCTTAATATCTCTTTTAAGAACCAAATACTCTAAATATATATATTTTAAAACTTTATTTTCAACTTCTCTTGATTTATCCTTTATCAAAACCTTATAATTATTATTTATAAAACTTACTTTCTTATCATCTTTTTTATTATAATTATCTTCAACATACTTTTCTGCTTCTTCTATAGTTTTGAAATTATAATCATCAGTAACAGATGAAAGTTCTTTACTAAACTCTGTTTCTAATTTCTTTTTTAATGCCATAACTTTTTTATTTGTATCTTTTGATATTGCATTATATACTTCTTTAACATTTTCTTTTGTGATAGTTATATAATCTCTTGATACTAAATCATATTCTTCTGATATAAAATCATCATCATATTCTTTATCACTATTTTCTATAGGTACATAAACTTTGTGAGAACCATAAAATGCCTGCATATATACTCTAAGTCTTAAAGGCAATTTTTCATAGAATCTTTCATAGTTAGAACAGAAATCACTAATATCTGATACTTTACTTAAATCCCAATTTGCTAATGAATCATAAGAGTCATATCTGTCAGTATATTTAAACATTGAGTACATTTTACTTAATTTTTTTGTATTCCATTTATCTAAGGGCTGATTAAAAGAATCGGCAGAATAAAACATAGATTCCATAGTTTTTACATTAGATACATTCCAGCTATTTAAAGGCTGATTAAATTGTTTACATCGGCAAAACATATCATGCATGTTTTCAACTTTTGAAGTATTCCATTTATCTAAAGGCTGATTAAAAGAAATGGCAGAATGAAACATAGCCTCCATAGTTTTTACATTGGATACATCCCAATCATTAAGAGGCTGATTAAAAGAATCACATGCATTAAACATATAACTCATATCTTCAACTTTACTAACATTCCAATTATTTATATTCTGATTAAAAGTTTTAGCAAGACTAAACATACCGCTCATATTTGTAACATTAGAAGTATCCCATTTATCTAAAGGCTGATTAAAACTTAAACACTCTCTAAACATCCAAGACATATTCTCAACATTAGAAGTATCCCAATCCTCTATGCCTTCAAAATCTTTTCTTTCACTTTTCTGAAAAAGTTCACTCATATCTGTAATAAGGCTTGTATCTACATCGCTAAGTTTTATACCGTCAGTAAATACTAATTTTTTAAGTTCTTCTTTTGTTGCTGGTTTATGTTTATTCATCAATTCCTCCTAATTTCAATAATGGATATAAAATTATGAAAATCAATTATATCTTTATAGAAGACACAAAACTATGATGTCTGCCATGTATATTAAAATTATTTATTATAATTAAAATAAATCTGTAAGTCTAAAATCCAAAATGATAAATACTAAAAATGTATAAACAAATCTTTTACTTATTTCTTTTTTATTTTTAGCTTTTTTAAAATCAATAGTAATATTTACTAAATCATCATATTCTATATCCTCATCAACTTTTGCAGACATTGTAAAAATATCTCCATCATTTGATGTAAATGTATATGTTACATTATTTTCTAATGCATCATTGGTATGCATTTCATATTTTTTAGCAAAGAATTTAAAAGCTCCGTAGCTTGTGTCTATATTTTTTATTTTCTTTATTTCTTTTTTCAAATTATCTTTATCTAATTTTATAACTGTTAATTGATTTATAGGCTGTGATAATTGGAAATCTTCAAGCTGTTTTCGCCATTTATTTATAGTATCATAATCTATTTCTATAGGACTTGCCAAACTTATAAAATTATCAGAATTAATTTTTACTTCTTCATTCTCACAATTGAAATAGCTTCCATTACTTGAATATCTAAAAGTTGTTATAAAATTTTTATCTTTGTCGCATAAATTCCATATTAAAGATGAAGCATATTTATTCATTAAATAATTATCAATAAATACTTCTTTAAATAAATCATAGCTAAATATATCACCGTTTATCAGCATAATACTTAAAATATGTGAGCTATGATTAATAAACTTATCTACTTCTTTTCCTAATTCTTTTATTTCTTCTTTTAATTTTTCATCAAAGTTTTGAAGAACCTTTTTTAATTCTTCATTATTTTTTATATCAAAAAAGCTCAAAGTATAATCATTATTGACAATTAATTTATAATCTTCATTCAACTCTTTTTCACATTTAGAATTGAATCCCAAATTAGGCATACATCTTAATCTAAATTCAGTATAACCTATATTAATTTTTTCAAGTAACTCATTAATCATTTCTACTGCTTCTTTACGAATTGCACTTTTAGCTGAATTTATATATATTTTATATAATAAACTCTGAGCATATCTGCTTTCTATATTAAAGCTTATCATTGTAAGGAGATTTTTTGATTTAATAGTATACATTAATTCTGATATTTTCTTTAAAGCTTCATCTCCTCCGTACATAGCATAAACAAAAGCAGTGATAACTTCATCTTGATTTTTTAAATAAATCTCTTTGGTAAAATTCACAAATGATTTTAAATCAAGTAAATTAACCATATTATCAATTTTTTCTAATTTTTTAATAGTTTTCTTTAAAGACAAATATTCTGAATATATATACTTTATGAGATTGATATTTACTTCTCTTGATTTATCTTTTACTAGAACATGGCAATCCTTTATAAACTCAAGTTTCTTATCATATTTTTTAGCATTGTAATTTCTTTCAGCATACTTTTCTGATTTTTCTATAGTTTTGAAATTATAATCATTTGTAACAAATGAAAGCTCTGATGAGAAATCACTTTCAAGTCTTTTTCTTAATCTTACAACTTTTTTATTTTTATCATCTGCAATAAGCTCATATATTTCTTTAACATTAAATTTTGTTATACTTATAATATCGTCCTTAGGAAAAAATGCCTGCCTATATACTTGAAGTCTTATAGGTAATTTATCCTCATCATCACAAATTAAACCTATAGCTTGTAAACTGTCTAAATTCCAATTTGCTAAAGATTCATAATGATCAAACTTGTGTGCATATGTAAACAACAACATTACGCTAATGACGTTTTTTGTATCCCATTTATCAAGAGGCTGATTAAATTCTTTTGTAAAAGCAAACATACGCTCTATATTTGTTACTTTAGACATATTCCAGCTATTTAAAGGCTGATTAAATTTACCGCATGCTTTAAATGCATTTTCCATACTTTCAACATGAGAAGTATCCCATTTATCTAAAGGCTGATTAAAAATTTCACATTCCTCAAATATACCTTCCATATTTTTCACATTAGATACGTCCCAATCATTAAGAGGCTGATCAAAAGCTTTACAATAACGAAATGTGTTTGATAAATCTTCAACATTAGATACATTCCAATTATTTAAAGGCTGATTAAACTTTTTAGCCACATTAAACATATTAGACATATCTGTAACATTAGAAACATCCCATTTGTCCAAAGGCCTATTAAATGCTTCACATCTATGAAACATATCGCTCATATCTTTCACTTTAGATACATTCCAATCATTTAAAGGCTGATTAAACTTTTTCGCACCCAAAAACATGCAAGACATATTTTCCACATTTGAAACATCCCATTTATTCAAAGGCTGATTAAAATATGAACAATAAGCAAACATATTATTCATGTTTTTCACTTTAGATACATTCCAATTATTTAAAGGCTGATTAAACTCTGTATTTGAGTATTTTCCTAAAACATTGTAGTCCATACATGCAAACATATAAGACATATCCTCAACATTAGAAGTATCCCACTCTTCTATGCCATCGAAATCTTTTCTTTCACTTTCATTAAAAAGTTCACTCATATCTGTGATAAGACTTGTATCAATATCACTAAGTTTGATGCCGTTGTTGGTGAATACTAATTTTTTTAATTCTGTTTTTGTTGTTGGTTTATACTTTTTCATAAATTTATCCAAGTATTAATTATTATTTTTGAGCAGGGTAAAAGTATTATACCCACTATATCATATTAAAAATTAAAATAAATCTGTAAGTCTAAAATCCCAAATCATTAATACTAACAAAGTATAAACAAATCTTTTACTCACCTCTTCACCATTTTCATTATCAAAATAAATATCAATTTTTACTCTGTCATGAAAATCAGTATTGGAATCAACATCAGCATCAAACTTAGTGATATTGATACAAGTCTTATTCCTGCAGGAGGAGCTGGAAACTCTGTTATGAGTGCCGCTGAACAAAATAATGGATTAGTTATAGGTGTTGATGTTGATCAGAGTTTTGAATCTCCTTCTGTTATAACTTCTGCTATGAAATTAATAAGAGAGTCTGTTTATAATGCTGTTGATTCTTTTTATAATGGCAAATTCCCGAGCGGACAATCTGTTGTGCTTGATGCTAAAATTAAAGGTATAGGTCTTCCTATGGCTACTTCTAAATTCCAAAAATTCACTCAAAATGATTATGATACAATATATTATCTGCTTTCAAACGGCAGTATAAAAATATTAAAAGATACAGATGCACAAACAGTAGAAGATTTACCTTTAAATATAATAAAAATAAATTATATAAAATAAATATTAATTATATATGGCTTTAATAATTTTTAGCAAATAAACATATTATAAATACAGGAGACATTAAATTATGAAAAAAATTCTTATCTCAATCATTACATTAATGAGTTTTCTTCTCATGATTTCATGCGGAGGAGAAAAAAAATCTGGAGGATATGAACTAGCATTAATAACAGATGTAGGTACTATAGATGACAGATCCTTCAATCAAGGAGCTTGGGAAGGCTTAACAAAATATGCTCAGGAAAAATCTATATCTCATAAATACTATCAGCCTGCTCAAAAAACTACTGATGCTTATGTTGATGCTATAGATTTAGCAGTATCTGCCGGTGCTAAATTGGTAGTAACTCCAGGATTTTTATTTGAACCTGCTGTATACAGAGCTCAGGATACTCATCCAGGTGTAAGTTTTGTGCTTTTAGATGGTACTCCTCAGGACGGAACTTATACTGATTTTAGAATAGAAACAAATGTTTATTCTGTACTTTATGCTGAAGAGCAAGCTGGATTTTTAGCAGGGTACGCTATAGTAAAAGAAGGCTATACTAATTTAGGCGTTATGGCAGGTATGGCTGTTCCTGCTGTTATAAGATTTGGTTACGGATTCGTACAAGGAGCTAATTATGCCGCTAAAGAAATGAATATGCCTGTAGAAAGTATAAAAATAAATTATACATATATAGGAAACTTCAATGCTACTCCTGAGAATCAGACTTTAGCTACTTCTTGGTATCAAAGCGGCGTACAGGTAATATTTGCTCCTGCAGGAGGAGCTGGAAACTCTGTTATGAGTGCTGCTGAACAAAATAATGGATTAGTTATAGGTGTTGATATAGATCAAAGTGCTGAATCTCCTACTGTTATTACTTCTGCTATGAAAATGCTTGGAGAATCTGTTTATAATGCTATAGATGATTTTTATAATGCTAAATTCCCGGGAGGACAATCTGTTGTGCTTGATGCTAAAGTTAATGGTATAGGTCTTCCTATGGCTACTTCCAAATTCCAAAAATTCACTCAAAATGATTATGATACAATATATCAGAAACTTAATATGGGTGAAATAAAAGTTCTTACTGATAAAGATGCTAAAGATGTTAATGAACTGCCTTTAGACATAGTTAAAGTTAATTTGATACAATAAAAGTATTAATTATTAAAATATTAAGAGATATCAGCTTCATATCTGGTATCTCTATTTTTTTTATAAATATTTGACAATTTAAAATCATTGAACTATATTTTATATATAATTGTTTTTAAATAGTTATATAGAAAATATAATAGGAAATATAATGGAAAATTCAGAATATGTAGTTGAAATGCTTAATATAACCAAACGCTTTAAAGGTATAATAGCAAATGACAATATTACTATACAATTAAAACGAGGTGAAATACATGCTTTGCTTGGAGAAAACGGAGCCGGTAAATCTACTTTAATGAGTGTTCTTTTTGGACTTTATAAACAGGAGGAAGGAATTATTAAAGTTAATGGCAAAGAAGTAAATATTGATAATCCTAATACGGCAAATGCTTTGGGAATCGGAATGGTGCATCAGCATTTCAAATTAGTTCATAATTTTACTGCTTTAGAAAATATTATGCTTGGAGTGGAAACAGTTAAAAACGGAATACTTCAGGTTGATGATGCAAGAAAGAAAGTAATGGAATTAAGTAAAACTTATGGGCTTGAAATTTATCCTGATTCTTTAATAAGCGATTTAACTGTAGGTATGCAGCAGAGAGTAGAAATTTTAAAAATGCTCTATAAAAATAATAATATACTTATTTTTGATGAGCCTACCGCTGTACTTACTCCTAACGAAATAGATGAGCTTATGAAAATAATGAAGTCTTTGGTAAAAGAAGGAAAATCTATTCTTTTTATAACTCATAAATTAAATGAAATTAAAGAAGTTGCTGACAGGTGTTCTGTTCTTCGTAAGGGTAAATATATAGGAACTATTGATGTAAAAAGCACTACTAAAGAAGAGATGTCAGAAATGATGGTTGGAAGAAAGGTATCTTTAGTAGTAGAGAAAACTGAGGCTAAACCTAAAGATATAATATTATCAGTAAAAGAACTCAATGTTAAATCTCCTCATAGTGAAAAAAACATAGTTAAAAATGTTTCTTTTGATGTTCGTGCAGGAGAGATAGTATGCATTGCGGGTATTGACGGAAACGGACAAAGCGAACTCATATATGCTCTTACAGGTCTTATAGAGATGTCAAGCGGAAGCATTCATTTAAACGGCAAAGACATAACTAATTTATCTATAAGAAATAAAACTTTAAGCGGAATAGGTCATATTCCAGAGGACAGGCATAAACATGGACTTGTGCTTGATTATACTCTGGCAGAAAATACTATACTTCAGACATATTTTACAGATAAATTTCAAAAAAATGGATTTTTAAAGTTTAAAGAAATAGACAATTATGCTGATGAACTCATAAAAAGATTTGATATAAGAAGTGCTGAAGGCTCTAAAACTATAGCAAGAAGCATGTCTGGAGGAAATCAGCAGAAGGTAATTATAGCAAGAGAGATAGACAGAAACCCGGATTTACTTATAGCGGTTCAGCCTACAAGGGGGCTTGATGTTGGGGCTATAGAGTATATACATAAAGAATTAATTGCTCAAAGAGATAATGGAAAAGCTGTTTTACTTGTATCTTTAGAGCTTGATGAGGTCATGAATTTAAGCGATAGAATATTAGTTATATATGAAGGTGAGATAGTAGCTAATGTTCTTAATAAAGATTTAACTATTAATGAACTTGGTCTTTATATGGCTGGCTCTAAGAGGAGTGCTTAAAGTTTATGGTTGATAATATATAGTAAATGGTTTTAATATTTTTTATGAATTGAACTATGAAAATTAATAAAGATTTTAATGTTTTAAATGATTATTTTATGCGTTATATGTTTGCTAAAAAAGGACATGAGCATATTTTAAAAAATTTGATTAATTCTGTAAGAATAGATGCTAATCAAGAACCTTTTGAAAGTATAGAAGTATTAAATTCTTTTAATTTAAAAGAAAGTATAAATGATAAAGAATCTATAACAGATGTAAAAGGAAAAACAAAATCTGGAGATATTATTTTAATAGAGATACAAAGAATAGGTAATCAGTCTTTTATATATAGAAGTTTATACTATTGGGCTAAAAATTATTTCTCAAATTTAAAATCTAAAGATCTATATTCTGATCTGACACCTGTTATAAGTATTAATATTTTAGATTTTAATTTAATAAAAGATTCGGATAAAGCACATAGCTGTTATTTCATAAAAGAATTAGAAACTAATCATATATTGACTAATCATTTAGAGATTCATTTTTTAGAACTGAAGAAGTTTAAAAATGATAATAGTTTATATGATGGTTTATCAGATTGGTTTAAATTTTTAAGTGCAAAAAATAAATTGGAGGATATAATGAAAGTATTAGTGAAAAAAAATCCTATAATGAAAGAAGTGTATGATGAATATTATAAATTTGTTAATAGCAATGATTTATATAATGGTTATAGTAATTATGAAAGAGATTACTTTAATATCTTAATGCTTAATGAAGAGCGTGTAAAAGGTATTGAAGATGGTAAAAAAGAACAGCAAATATCTATAGCTAGAAATATGAAAAAAGAAAATATGGACATTAATCTTATTTGTAAATTAACAGGCTTGAGTATAGAAGAAGTAAAAAAATTATGAGCATATGACAAATTCGCCTAAGGCGGACAGAGTCATTTGTCATATACTAGAGCGAGCGAATAATTTTTTTATAGTAAAAATAAAGAAATAAAAAACTTGTAAGCGTACTAACTGACAAGTTTCATAAATATTAATAATGTATTGTTATAAAAGGAGTGATTAATGGATTTCAAAAATAAATTTGCAGGTATTTTGGAGAAAGAAGGATTTATTAATATATTTTCTTCTTTTCTCGCTATTATTATAGGATTGCTTCTTGGACTTATAATACTGCTTATAAGTAATGTTTATGATGCTTTTCCAGCCTTTATTACAATACTTTCAGGCGGTTTTTCCGGCGGAAGCAGAGGATTGGGACAGGTTATATACACGGCAACACCTCTGATACTTACAGGACTTTCTGTGGGATTCGCTTTTAAAAACGGACTTTTTAATATAGGAGCTCCAGGTCAATTTATAGTTGGGGCTTATGCTGCTGTATTGGTTGCCGTAAAATGTACTTTTCTTCCTCCTGCTTTACATTGGATTATTGCTTTGCTTATTTCTTTTATAGCCGGAGGTATTTGGGCTTATTTACCAGGTTTTTTGAAGGCGCATTTCAATGTTAATGAAGTTATTTCAAGTATTATGATGAATTATATCGGTATGTATTTGGTTAATTATCTTGTTACGCTTACAGTTTATGATATGCTTAAAAATCAGTCTCAGAATATTCCTCCTTCTTCTATGATTCCTACTATGGGGCTTAATACGATATTCAAAGGATCAAGTGCTAACGGAGGTTTTTTCATTGCTGTAATTGTAGTAATAATAGTATATATAATACTTGCAAAAACTACATTCGGTTTTGAGCTTAAAGCATGCGGACTCAATAAAGATGCAAGTAAATATGCAGGCATCAACGAAAAAAGAAATATAATTCTATCTATGGTTATAGCAGGAGCTTTGGCAGGATTAGGCGGCGGACTTTTATATCTTTCTGGAGTAGGAAAGCATATAGAGGTTGTTGATGTACTTGCAGAAGAAGGATTTATGGGTATACCTATTGCTTTGCTTGGACTTTCTCACCCTATAGGAATATTAATTGCTGGGCTTTTTATTGCTCATATTACTGTTGGTGGTTTTTATATGCAGATATATGATTTTACTCCTGAAATTATAGAGATGATAATATCTGCTATAATATATTTCAGTGCTTTTGCTTTGCTTTTTAAATCTATCGTTGGATTTATATCTAAGAAGATAATAAAAAAAGAAGAAAAGAATGCTAATGAGTAATTAGTAAAGAATAGAAAATATAAAGGAGATTTTATTAAAATGGAAACAATTTATTTTTTAGTACAGCAGACAATGTTTTTTTCTATTCCGCTTTTGCTTGTAGCATTAGGCGGAATGTTTTCTGAGAGAAGCGGGGTTGTTAATATTGCTCTTGAAGGAATAATGATAATAGGAGCCTTTACCGGAATATTTTTCATAAGCAGATTAGGTGCCAATTTTCCGCCTATGATAACATTATTTTTAGCGATGATTATATCAGCTTTATCCGGTCTTGTATTTTCTCTTCTTCATGCATATGCTGCTATTAGTATGAGTGCAGATCAGGTTATAAGCGGTACTGCTTTAAATATATTTGCTCCTGCTTTTGCTATATATGTTACAAGAGCAATTCAGACTGTTCAGCAAATAAGTTTTGTCAATAACTTTAGAATAGAATCTGTACCTATACTTGGAAGCATTCCTATAATAGGAGGGCTATTTTTTAAAAACACATATATAACAACATATATAGGATTTATAATATTAGCATTATCTTGGTTTATTCTTTATAAAACTAGATTTGGGCTTAGACTAAGAAGCTGCGGAGAATATCCTCAGGCTGCAGATTCTGTTGGTATTAATGTTTATAAAATGCGTTATATTGGTGTTGCTATATCAGGTGCCTTGGGAGGTTTAGGAGGATTAGTATTTGTTATTCCTACTTCTACAAACTTCAATGCTACTGTTGCAGGATACGGATTTTTAGCTTTGGCGGTACTCATATTCGGTCAGTGGAAGCCTATGAAAATACTTTACGCCGCTTTCTTCTTTGGACTTATGAAAACTTTAGCCTCTGCTTATTCTGGAATACCTATACTTGCAAGTCTTCCTATATCCAATAACATATATAAAATGATTCCATATATTACAACTATAATAGTGCTTGCATTTACATCTAAAAATTCTCAGGCTCCTAAGGCATCAGGCATTCCTTATGATAAGGGGGCTAGGTAATAATTTTGATATGTAATAATAATTTTTTATATGAGTTATTCTAAAATAATATTTATGACTATTAATAAAAAATAACTCTGGATAATTATAGTTATTGCAAAAGTAATTGATAAAATTATATATATGAAATTTTCGTAATTTATTAATTATAAAAGTAATATTTTACTGTTATACATGTTATTATTTTAATATATAAATATACAAAATTACTATATTTTATTTTTATAATTAATTGTTAGTATGACTAAATATTTTGTTATATAGTATTTACATAATCTTGACTTTATATTATATTTTTCATATACTGTAAAATATGTAAAAAGGAGTTTGATTATGGTAAATTATGATAAATTAAATGGACTAACGGAAAATTTGGATTATGAAAATTTATTGTGCAATGCTGTAGAAATAGATGAATTACTAAAAGATAATATGGAATTAGATGATATTCTAACAGAGAATCTATTTGTATTATCATTTGAATTATTGGATATGATAAAGTCAAATCCTTCAAAATATCAAATATCAAATATTGAAGATGATGAAAAAGTTAAAGCACTATCAAGTATAATAAAAAAAATGGAATTATATTTCATAGAGTTTTAAAAATTATTTTTTTATAAGTCCTTTAATAAATCCTTTTATAAAGAAAAAGCCGTAAGTTAAATGGGATAGAAATATACCTATAGCCTTACAAAAACCCTTTATAGGCGATAATGTACTAATCCAGCTTCCAAGCAGACATAATGCATAAAAACTATGCGGAAATAATAATAAAGCTAAAAATATATTTCTATTGATAGCCGGTATATAATTGTTTAAAAGCGTAGGCAAATCAAAATATAATGCAAAAGGCACAAATATAGTATAGAGTAAAAATACTGAAGGTATAAAATAAGACAAACTCAAAGAATTACCTCCAAACCTTTTTACAAAATATCCCCTATGCCAAGCATAACCTTTAAGCTGTTTAAAATGCCCGAAAAATAAATCCCTTCTATGATGATAAACCAATGCTTCCGGAGTATACAATATCTTTTCATTTGCTTTCATGATATTATTGCAAAGTATGGTATCCTCACCAGGCCAATATTCACTGTCAAAGCCTCCTACCCTATCATAAAGCTCTCTTGTGATAATAAAATTGCAGCTTGGATAATCATTAACATACTGCACCTTATCTGGTATATATCTAGCCTTATGCTTTCCGCTCATAAGTGTTGAACTATAAATAAGTCCGCTTATCTGTTTTGAGAAATTATCTTTTGGTGTATTTACCGCAGGTCCTCCAAGAGCATAAACTTTTTTACTTTCCATAGCTCTTAATGCATTCAAAAGCCAATCTTTTTCTGGGTATGTATCATCATCTAAAAATGCTAATATACTTCCTTTTGACTTTTTCACCCCCATTGCTCTTTTTATAGCTGGAGGAAACTCCCCTGTTTCTATAATTTTTATTCTAGCATCTTTAAATAATTCTATATTAATCTCATCATCAGTATATTTATCTGGAAGTATTATCACTTCAAAATTGGTATATATCTGTTCAAGTAAATACTGTGTTTCTTCTTTTATATAATCATTAATTTTTTTTAAAGGTATTATAATACTTACAAGAGGTTTTTCTTTAAGTTCAGAAAATAAATCTCTATAAAAGTGTACTATATTAAGCCTATAAAATATTGCCAAAGTATCAATAAAAGTTCTCCATAATACTGAAAACTTAATGAATCCGAAATGTCTGTTTGGATTAACTATAACAGGTGCTGATACTATTTTTTTACCATTTGAATTGCATGCAGCTAAAACTTCTAAATCATAAGCGAAAGCCTTTACCAATATTCTCGGAAAAATATTTATGATAGCATCTCTTTTGAAAAGTTTTAATCCTGTCTGAGTATCTTGTATAGGAAGATGAAAAAATATTTTAACAAACATAAAATATATAAAAGATATTAATTTTCTTATATTAGAGTAATTAACTATAGAATCTTTATGTCTTTTAGAGCCTATAACTACATCAGCATTTTCTTTTTGCATAATCACAAAAAAATTTTCTAATTGTGAAGGATCTATTTCCATATCTCCGTCGCAGAATATTATATACTCTCCATTAGAAACTTCGCATGCCCTTTTTAAAGCATGTCCTTTTCCCTGATTTTCTATAGCATAAACTCCTATTATATTTTTTAAGTTTGAGTTTTTATTATTTTCTTGAAAGTTTGAGCATAATTTTTTTATTTCTTCTTTAGAGTTATCGCTGCTTCCATCATCAGAAATAATTATTTCAAAGTTCATTAAAAATGGTGAAACTTTATCTATTAATATATTGATATTTTTTTCTATTGTATTTTCTATATTATAAACAGGAACTAATATAGATACTAATTCATTTACTTTCATAATTTACATTTCAGCTAATAAATTTTATATTTAAATAAAGTACAAAGTATTATACAAAAACTATTAATCAAAGTCAAATTGTGATAATACTTTATAATAATAATTAATAAAATTAAGGTATATTTATTATTTTAGGATCAGTTTCTTTTTTTTCTACAAACCAATCTTCTTCATTATTAGGATCCATCTCAGCAATTTTTTCAAGCCCCATACATATATATGTACCCTTAGCAGTTACAGCAATTTTATCGTCATTGAGAAGTATATATCCCTCACCTTCAAATATTCTTCCGTCCCCTGAGGTGATTTTTCCTATTATTCTTATCTCTTCATTAATAGGTACAGGTCTTTTATATTTTGTAGTAAGAGTCATAGTAACACCCCATTTATCTTCACCTGTATAAGGCATCATAGCCCTCCCTATAGTTTCATCTAAAATAGCTGCAAGTATACCGCCATGAACTCTTGAAGGATACCCCTGATGCACATCTTTAAAAGTTACTAAAGCACATAATGATTTATCTTCCAACTCATAAAACTCTGCTTTCAAACTCAAATCATTTTTAAATCCGCATACAAGACACATTCTAGAATTATTCTGCTTATTCAAAACTTTTAATTCCATAATAGCTCCTATTATTATAATAAAAATTGTAAACTTAAATAAGTTATCATATACTCATAATTTTTATATGTTTAATTAATATATATTTGATATGATCCGCTTACATTAATAACAGCAATAATCTGCCAATTTAATGCTTTATATTATTTACTAGTGATAAACTTATATTTTAAAAAATTTTATTAGCATTATTTACAAAACTAATATTAAGGCTTTTTATATAAAAAAACAATATTACTTATTACTTTATTTCTAGTTTTTATATTAGAAAAGCATTTTTGATTAGTTGACAAAAATGTAAATTAAATTTAATATTAAAGATAAGTTATGTAACAACTAGGAGGATATTATTATGTCTAGAGAAGTATCAGGTATGTTTTCATTTTTATTTGGCTTAACTGCAGGTCTTGCTTTGGGAGTATTATTTGCACCAAAAGCCGGAGAAGAAACTAGAGAAGATATTAAAGAAACTATGGATAATATTAAATATAAAGTAGATGATATTTATCATAGAAGCGTATTAAAAACTTCAGAATTAGTTGAAAAAGGAAAAGAAAAAACAAATGATTTCTTTGAAAAAAGAAAGAAAAAAGATTCTGAAGAAACTGTTGAAGAATAATAATTAACATGCAGGATATTACATTTCAAATTAATGTTATAGCTATATCTTTAGCTTTTATAGCCATTTCTATATTAATATTAGTTTTAGCTATATTTTTTGTTTTACTTGCAGGTTATTTTAGATTTACTAATAGATTCGATAGAATACTAGAAAATATCGAATCTATTAGTGAAAAAATAGGAAGCATTGCAAATACAGTAGATGATGAAGCTAATAAGGTTAAACTAACATTAGACAGTATCCATGATTCTTTTAATAATTTATCCAGCAGCATTAGTAATTTTAGTTCAATGACTTCAAATATATCTAATAACTTTAGCATTATTAATATATTTAAATCTATATTTGCCATATTTACCGGTAAAAATAGAAAAAAAGATGATTTCACTGAAAATGATGATGAAGATTTTTGATTTATAGTTTAGGAATTGTTTTATTATGATAAAAAAAATATTTTTTTCAATTTTTTGTATAGTATTATTTTCTTCTTTCTTATATTCAGAGGATACTAATTGGGTAATTAGGATAAGAGACGGTGAAGGAAATATAAAAAAACTTATGACTGTTGAAGAATGCTTGTCTGAAATATCTAATCTTACTGTTTTAAGAGGAGCTCCGGAAGAAGCTGTTAATGCTCTTCTTACCAATGATTTTCAATTATGGCAGTTTGCTTCTCAAATTATAGATCAGGAAGTAATATATTTAAAAGCTGTTGAAGAGGGATATGATAAAGATGAAGAAGTATTAAAATTAATTTCTAAAGAAAGAGATAATCAATTATCTCAGCTTTATATGCAGGAAAAAGTTGCAGATGATTTTGCTGTAGTAACAGATGAAGAAAAAAGAAGATTCTTTAATAATAATATATCAAGAATAAGAGCTGCTGTAGGTCCTAATGTAACTTATGAACAGGTTGCTATGGAAATAGAAACAACAATTCTTCAAGAGCGTATGAGAAATGAATATGATAAAATCATAGAATCAGCAAAAACTAATTACAATTTGAAATATTCGCTTAATACAGATCCTTGCGTTACTATAGAGGAAAAAACTATACCTTTATCAGAATTTAATAATATGTTTGATGAGTCTATAAAACAAGCAGGAGCAAATATTCCGGCTGCATTAAAACTTCAGGCTAAAGAGGGAATGTTTAAAGCATTTGTAGCTAGAGAAATTATGATGTATGAAGCTAAAAAAGAAGGATTTTATGAAACTCCTCAGGCTAAATCAATAGAAAATTTCTTAACTAGAAATGCTGTTAATGCCAATTTTATAAACAAAACCATAAGATCAACTATACCTGCTCCTACAGAAGAAGAAATTAATTTGGCTTATGAGCGATATGGTAAAATGTATAATATAGATTCTTTGCCTTATGCTGATGCCCAAAAAGCATTAGCCAGCTTAGTGGTGGAAGCTAAAACACAGCAAAAATATCAAATATTAGTTACAGATCTAAGATACCGATACAATATAGAAAAGAATATTGATTTATTATTAAAAAAGTGATTATTAACTAATATTATGAAAAATAGATTATCAATTATATATTTTATCTTTTTTATATTATTCTGTTTTTCTCAAATATCTTTTGCAAGAAGAAATGACTTTGATTTTGATGTAACACCCCTTATAGAAAAAAATAAAATGTTTTCTGTTGGCATAGGCGGAATATTTTCTGAATATAATTCTTGGTTTGATGGAAAATTACAGATATTGGATCCTAATAACCCAAATATAAGCAGAAGAGATTTATATTTTACATTTATGCCTTATTTCAAAGTAAGACCTATTAAATATTTAGAACTAGGAGTATCAACAAGCTTCACATATCAAAGACAAGATTGGAGAAATGATATCACTAGTGCTACAAATATGACAGATGATTTTAATTTTGATTCTATTAATGCCACTATGAAAGCCACACTCTTGGATTGGTATTTATCTATAGGAGTTAAAGTAGGATTAAGTTATAGTTTTATGAAGAATAATCATATATATTCAGATATTAAAGACCCTTTTAATCTATATACCACAATAATGTTTGCTGGAATTCCTAAAGTAATACCTCTTAATTTCTTCTTTTGCTATACATTTGATACTAGAGATAATTTATTAAAAGATATTCTTAATACAGGTGAAATATCCGGAGGCGTAGAAATAATCACTTCTCCTTTTATCACCCTATATACAGGAGTTAATTATATATTTCCATATACCAAACAATCAACTCTTTCTTATTTAGACATATTTGTAAAATTTAAAGCTACAATATCAGACTTTTTATATATGACAGTATCATATCAGAAAACAGTATATGGAAAAGGCAATGCTCCAAATACATCAACATTCAATTTTGCCATAGAATATATGTTCTATTCTCCTAAAGGCAGCTGGTGGAGTTTAAATAGATAAAAAATATTATATAGAAAATATAATATTAATACTCTTTCCCAATAAATGCTGAGATATAGTCTGTATAAATGCCAATATAGTTCTTAATATTCCAAAGAAAAGCAAGGCATAAAGTATTAAAAATCCGTAAGGGTATATTTTATCATAAGTATCTTTGCCCTTTGGAGATAAGAAAAACCTTAATATCCAGCCTCCGTCTAATGGCGGAAAAGGCAATAAATTAAAAAACATAAGCATTATATTAATCATATAAAACATAAATAACATTGTAAGAATTATAGGCAAAGCATTGAGCAGAAAATTTGATAATCCGTTATTATTCTCTTGTAAGAACATCATTATTTTATATATAATAAAAGTACCGTCAGCAGTAAATGTCAGTATTTTCATTATAATAAATGCTATAGATGCTATAATAAGATTAGCAAAAGGACCTGCAAATGATACCAAAGCCTGATCTCTTTCAAAATTATTAAAATTATGCGGATTAACAGGAACAGCTTTCATCCAGCCTATAACAGGAATACCTGTAACAGCAGCAATTATTGGAAGAACTACACTTCCAAATATATCAATATGAGCTAAAGGATTTAGAGTAAGCCTTCCAAGCCTCATAGCAGTTCTATCTCCAAACATAAATGCTGTTCTGGCATGAGAATATTCATGCGTACTTGCTGATATTATAAATACAACATAAGATATGATGCCTATTGAAAGTTTGTTAGAAAATATTTCATAAACCATTATCTGTTTCCTTAAAAATTGTTATTATCAAAAATTATTTCTATACTAAATTAAAAAATCAACTTAAGATTAAAACATATAAAACTATTATAAGATAAACTTTTATATAATAAAAAGTATAATTTTTATTTTTTATTGTATATTATTACAATTAATGATTTAATACTTTATACAAGAAATCTTTAACTCTGTCATGTTTAGGATTAGAAAAGAATTCATTAGGTTTTTCATCTTCAAGTATCTGTCCGTCATTCATAAAAAGTATTCTAGTAGCAACATTCTTTGCAAAACCCATTTCATGAGTAACAATTAACATAGTCATGCCTTCTCTTGCAAGCTCTATCATAACATCTAAAACCTCTTTAATCATCTCAGGATCCAAAGCAGAAGTAGGCTCATCAAAAAGCATAATATCAGGCTCCATGGCCAAAGCTCTAGCTATAGCTATTCTCTGTTTCTGTCCTCCGGAAAGTTTGCTCGGATAAACATCTTTTTTATCAACTAATCCTACTTTATTAAGAAGTTCTATAGCCTTTTTCTCAGCATTTTCTTTTGAAATTTTCTTTACTTTCATAGGAGCTAAAGTGATATTTTCCATAACAGTTTTATGAGGAAATAAATTGAAATGCTGAAATACCATACCAAGTTCCTGTCTCATAATGTTAATATTAGTATCCTTATCCATTATGTTTTTGCCGTTTATGATAATATCACCTTTAGAAGGTTCTTCAAGTCTGTTCAGACATCTTAAAAATGTTGATTTGCCGCTTCCGGAAGGTCCTATTATGGCAATGATCTCTCCCTTTGCAATGTCAACATCAATACCTTTAAGAACTTCTAATTTCCCAAATTGTTTATGTAAATTTTTTACCTTAATCACTTTCTTTTAACCCCTCCTCTACTCTCTTCATAATCATAGCAAATATAGAAGTAAGTATAAAATATATTATACCAACAGCAAGTAAAGGCTCAACACCCCTATATGTCTGGCTTGTTATGATGTTTGCAGATCTAAGTAAATCAACTCCCCCTATAAATCCTACAACAGAAGTTTCTTTAAGCAAAGCTATAAATTCGCTTACTAAAGGAGGAAGTATTTTTTTTATGGCCTGAGGTATTATAATTTCTTTCATAGACATAGAATAATTCATACCTAAAGCTCTTGCCGCCTCCATTTGTCCCTTATCCAAACTTTGTATTCCTGCTCTTATAATTTCAGCAACATAAGCACCGGAGTTTATACCAAAAGCAATGGTAACTATAATAAGTATAGGAGTATTTCTTAAATTATCAACAAAAACAATATTAGCCCATATCATAAGCTGTACTACAATAGGAGTTCCTCTTAAAATATTTACATACCAGAATGCTAATTTTGCTAAAGGATTAAAATCTTTAAATTTTTTAGAGTTTTTAAATGGGTAAAATTCAGAGAGCTGAAGCAAAGCAACTAATATACCCAATATAATACCTATCACTGTAGCACATGCAGTTGTTTCTACAGAAAATAATAACCCTTTTATAATATAAATATATCTATCATTTGATATGAATATTAACTTTAGAAGTTCTAAATATTCAAGCATATATATATAAACCCTTATAAAAAATATATCTTCTTCTTAAATAGTATAATATAAAAAATAAGAAGAAGATATAAACAATATTATTCCGCAAAATATTTGCTTATTAAAGCATCATAAGTGCCGTTATCTTTAAGTGTTTTTAAAGCATCGTTAATTTGAGCAAGAAGTTCTGTATCTTCTTTTCTCATAGCTATAGAATACTCTTCAACAGCAGCATCAGTTTCTACTAATTTCAATTCAGCATTCTGAGCAACATAATTTTTAGCAGGCTCATAATCTAATACAACAGCATCAACTTTCTGAGATTTCAAAGCTAATATTGTTTCTGAAGCACTATTAAATTTCTGAGCTTCTACATTAGCCATTTCGCTTACTAAAATATCTCCTGTGTATCCTAAAACAACACCTATTTTTTTACCTGCAAAGCTATCAAAAGAAGTTATATCAGTATTTGATGCCTGAACTACTATAGACTGTTTTGAACTATAATAAGGCTCTGTAAAATTAACAAATTGTTTTCTCTCTTCAGTAGCAGTCATGCCTGCAGCAATTATATCTATTTTTTTAGCTTCTAAAGCAGGAAGAAGTCCGTCAAACTGCATATCTACTATCTCTATTTCTTTACCTATTAGCTTAGCAACCTCAGCTATCAAATCCATATCGAATCCAACTATTTTATCCCCTTCTCTGTATTCAAAAGGTTCAAATTCAGCATTAGTGCCTACATATAATTTATTTTTTTCTTCTTTTTTCTGGCAGCTTATGAATAGAACCAAACCTACTAACAAAGCTATCGCTATTTTTACAATATTATTCTTAAACATATTTAAACCCTATAATTTTATATTTTTGAAATAATTCTATACAATAATGTAAAAAAGTCAAGGTAAAATATATGCTTTTCAAATACTAATTTATCACATAAATTGCTATTAACTGTTTTATAAAATAAATAAATTTGAATTAATAATATATATAATATATAATTTTTAATCTAAAATATATAAAAAATGGGGATTAAAGTATATGAGGGGCTCTGCGGTAGCAATAATATTTATTTTAGTGAATATAATAGCTATTACTATATTTATGATAGTTTCTACCACTTCTATAAAAGAATCTATATTAACAGAAGAAAAATTATCAAGAGAATCATTGGACTCTATAATAGACACTTATTATAAAAAAAATATAGCCTCAGAAAATTATTATAATGCTGTATCAGTAATACCCAAAATAGATATATATGTACTTCATTCACTAAGCAACTATATAGAAAGAATAAAATCAATAGAAGCCGATTCTACTTTAATAGAAAAACCATTAACATTTCAGGAATATCAATATATACAGGCAAGAATAACTGAAAATATAAATAAAATTAATTATACAGCTAGAAATTATCCTGTTTTAAGGACAAATCAGAACTACATATCCGCTTTAAATGAGATGCGTCCTATAATAGAAGATGAAAAAAAATATATATCGGCCTATAATGATCATGTATTGGAATATAATAGACTTACAACAACTCCTCCTTCGAGTATAGTAGCAGGTATAATGGGAAAATTTCCTTTCTTGAAATTTGAAACGGGTACTAATATAATAGCACAAACTGCTAATATGTTTCAATAGATAAAATATATTATATTTACAAAAATTAAAACTTTTACTATAATATAATAAATTAAATTATTCGGATTAATATGAACGATAATGTAAAAGAATTAACAAAACTCAAAAGAGTAACGCAGAAAGAAATAGCTAAAAGACTTGGGATAAGCAGAACAACTGTAGCCAGAGCAATAAACGGAAGCGAATTTATTAAAGAAGAAACCAAATCTAAAATATTAGAATTAGCCTCCGAATTAAATTATGAAAAAAATTACATAGGGAGTTCTCTTGCAAATCAAAAAGAAAAGATAGTACATTGTCTCATAGCTGATTCTTTTAATGAGTTTTACACAAAAGAAATTATACGAGGACTTAATGCTATTCAAAAAGAATATGCTGTATATAATTATAATCTAAAAATAACACCAACAGAGATACATTCTCCAGACAAACAGGTAGAAACTTTAAAAAATATATTAGAAAAAGGTAATATAGACGGTTTAATAATAACACCTTTAAATAGGGAAGTAATATATAATATACTAAAACCATATTTCAGTAAAATCAATATAATATCAATAGGAACGAGATTATCTGACAGCATATCGCATGTAGGACCTAACCATATAAAACAAGGTTCTATAGTTGCTGGAATAGTCTCTAATCTTTTAAGGGATAATGAAAAACTTCTGATAATAGATAATGGAGATGATAATATTTCTTCCGGAATGTACTTAGAAGGATTTTTAAAAAGAATAAAATATACAAAGATAGATATTTTAGGTCCTATTTACTGCGGAAATATAGAAGACAGTATTCATACAATCAAGGAAATGTGTACTAAATATGATATTAAAGGAATTTATATTAATAGATATGCTCAGGAAATCTATAATATGATAGATAAAAACATATTAATAGGTAAAAAAATAGTTACTCATGGTATGGCAGAAAGTATAAAAAACCTAATAAAATCAGGTATAATATCATTTACTGTTATGGAAGCTGTATTTATGGAAGGATATAATGCCGGTAAAATAATGTTTGAAATGATATATAAAAAAAATGTTAATACTAGTTGGGAGGTATCTGATTCTAAAATAATATTTTTAGAAAATTTAGAAAATTAATATTAGGCTGTTTCAAAACTCATTTTATTTATTAATTGCTGAAGGATATATCCATAGTGTTTTTATGTGTGAAATACTGCATTTTCATAATTGTGTATACAATTTACACAATATATAAAACATCTATAGTAAAATAAAGCACTACTAACATTGTTTGTCATGCACTTTTAAAACAAGTCTATTATTAAAATTTATTTTGGAATTTTACTTGATAAAATTAACATATTATGATAGAATATTGCAACTATATTCTATAATGTTATATTTGTTTATTTTAGATTCTTTATGAAAATTAAATAACATTAATATAAATAAAATTAATTAGGAGATATTACAAATGGATCAACAGATAAGATTAGTAGAAGCAAAATATAAAAAAGAAGCCATACTTCCTTTTGAAATTGGTGATACACTAAAAGTATGGGTAAAAATTATTGAAGGTGATAGAGAAAGACTACAGGCCTATGAAGGTACTGTTATTTCTATTCGCGGAAAAGGAATTAATAAAAGTTTTATCGTTAGAAAAATATCTTACGGCGTAGGTGTTGAAAGAATATTCTTATTGAATTCTCCTAGAATAGATCATGTTGATATCATAAGAAAAGCTAAAGTAAGAAGAGCTAAACTTTATTACCTTAGAAACAAAGTTGGTAAAAAGGCTCGCTTAGTAGAAAGATTAGGTGTAAAAATCCCTAAACATTCAGATTTAGTAAAAAATATTGCCGAAGAAAACAAAGCAGCAGAATAATATTATTTACAATTTTGTTATTTTAAGGAGAATTTTATGGGCTATAAGATAGTCGCTAGAGAACAATGGTCAGAAAAAGTTTTTATGATGAAAGTAGTAGCCCCAGATATAGCTAAACATCGTAAAGCAGGTAATTTTATAATATTCAGACTAGATGAAAAAGGTGAAAGAATACCCCTAACTATAGCTGATGCTGACGCAGAAGCTGGTACTATTACTATAGTTACTCAAAGTATAGGATATTCAACTGCTAAACTTATGGAGCTTCAAGTTGGTGATGAGATAATGGATGTTATAGGTCCTTTAGGTCAGCCTACTCATATAGAAAAAAAAGACGGAATAGTTTTAGGTGTTGGAGGAGGAGTTGGTATTGCTCCTTTACATCCTATTATGGAAGCACATCATAAAGCTGGAAACAAAGTTATTTCTATATTAGGGGCAAGAGATAAATCACTTATCATTATGGAAGATATGATGAAAAAAATATCTGATGAAGTTCTTATCTGTACTGACAATGGAAGTTACGGAGAAAAAGGTCTTGTAACTGACATGATTACTAGAATATATGAAAGAGGAGAAAAAATTTCAGAAGTTGTAGCTATAGGTCCTGCTATTATGATGAAATTTGTTTCTTTACTTACAAAAAAATATAATCTTCCTACAGTTGTAAGCTTAAACCCTATTATGATAGATGGTACAGGAATGTGCGGATGCTGCAGAGTAAAAGTAGGAAATGAAACTAAATTTGCATGCGTTGAAGGACCTGAATTTGACGGTCATTTAATTGATTTTGATCTTCTTATGAAAAGACAGGCTATGTACAAAAAAGAAGAGCATGAATGTAATTTAAAATTAGCTAATTAATATTTAATTATAAAAAGTTACAGTCTGATACAGATTGTAGCTTTTTTA
Source organism: Brachyspira hampsonii (assembly GCF_001746205.1). Taxonomy (NCBI): domain Bacteria; kingdom Pseudomonadati; phylum Spirochaetota; class Spirochaetia; order Brachyspirales; family Brachyspiraceae; genus Brachyspira; species Brachyspira hampsonii. The sequence goes on along the minus strand of NZ_MDCO01000006.1, from coordinate 99,694 downwards.
TAATAATATCTATTTATAACAATGAAATTACATGTTGATATTAATATTAAAAATATTATTCTGCAAAAATTTGAATGGGACAGTACATACTTTCAAATAACATTAAATATAAAAAATAATTACCCTATAAAAATAAAATTAGAAAATTTAAAGTTTAATCTTATTAATTCTCTAAATGAAAAATTTGCTTATATAGAATGTGATAATATATCAATAAAATCAAAAGAAACTAAAGATATTACTTTTAATATCATTTTATATAATAAAGAATTTTCAAATTTAATAAATAACTTTTTTAATTTAAAAAAATCAATATTTAAAATTCATGTAATAACCGGTAAATTAAAAATGTTTTCTATAATACCAATAAATTTAAAAAATTATGAGCATAATATTGATATACTTAATATTATAAAACATTTATATCATCAATAATAAATTATTACATATTACTATTTTTAGTTATATTTGTTATATAAATATGTATTAAATAAAGAAGGTATAATTTATGATTAAGAAAATAACTGTTATAGTCTCAATATTATCAATGCTATTTGTATTGTACTCATGTGAAACATTAAAATCATCGGCAAAAGAAATCACAAGAAGCTATATAGAAGAACATAAACCTGATGTAAGAGCAAAAAGTGCTAAAATATCAAGTGTAACATTAAAGGATATCACTTTAACTACTCTATTTGAAATAAAGAATAATTTGGATTTTGAAGTTCCTATAGATAAAGTTCAAATAGATCTTATTAATACTTCAGGAAAAACTTTTGCCACAGCTACTTCTGTAGAAACATTAAAAATACCTGCAAATCAGGCAAGAGATATTAATTTAGATTTTAAAGCAAAATATTTAGATGTATTTACAACAGCTTTTGATGCTATAAAATCAAAATCTTTTAAATGCGATGCTAAAATAACTTTAACATTTACTATATACGGAATGAAATTTGAATTCCCTTATACTAAAGAATTAACATTTAAAGAATAATGAAATTAATCAAAATATCAATTTTATTGTTAATTACAGTTCTATCATGCTCTAGAGTAAAGTCAGAGGCTGATAAAATTACGAGGGAATATATAGAAAAATATAAACCTGATATAACTATAAAATCTGCCTCTATATATAATATCACTTTATCAGATATTACATTAAATACATTACTTGAAATAAAAAATAATTTACCCTTTGAGCTTCCAATAGAAAAACTTGAAATAAATCTTATTAATTCTTCAGGTGATATATTTGCAAATTCAAAATCATCTGAAGAATCAGACATTATAAAAATTCCAGCCAATGATTCCAGAGAAATGAATATGAAGTCTAAAGTAAAGTATATGGATTTATTCCAAACAGCCTTTGATGCTATAAGGACAGAAAGTTATAAATGCAATGCTGATATAATACTAACCTTTAATGTTTATGGAATGAATTTCCAATTTAAATACAATGTAGAAATAAATTTTATAAAGTAGTACCTACTGTTTTAATATATCTCTTACAACATTAGCCCTTATCTCATCAACATTTCTATAATAACTGCTTTTTTCATATAAATGCTTTAAATGGGCATTCTTTCCAACAAAGACCATATAATATATAGTATCCAAACTTATATTATCAATAATCTCATAATAAATACCCAATCTAAGCCATAAGCTATAATTGATAAGTTCTCTATATTTTAAACTTCTTGCTGATAATAATACGGCATTGCTTCTGTATATTCTATCTTCAGCTTTTACCCTGTCAAGTTTTTTTATTCTATTTCTTATTTTCTTTTCTTTTTCGGATATCTCTTTAACTTTTTCTATAATAGTATCAAGTATAAACTTTTCGGTAACTCCTATCATAATATTATTTCTTATATTAAGCAGTCCGTTTTTCACATTAACTTCTAATCCCTTCTTATTACATTCGCTAATTATATAATCTATATTATCAGAAGTTTTCCAAGTAAGACAAGGAACAGCTATACAAACTTCAGCCATCATCGCTGTACCTATTATATTCGGAGAGCTTGTAAGAAATCCGAATTTCTTATCATATGCAAAATCTATTTGATGATCTAAAATGCTTTCTATTTCATAAGCTTTATTGAAGCAGCTCTCTAATTCTAAACCTCTTGCTATAGTTTGAATTTCTAAATGCTCATTAGAATTTATTAGTAAAGATATATCTTCATCTTCATCTGTAAATAATGAAGCATTCACTATATTCTTATTGCTGGGTATAGTAAGATTTTCTATAAGCATTCTAATATTGATAGAAGGAAGTTCAATAAGTTTTTTATATGACAAATTAAGATTTAATTTTTCTATATTAGATCTTAAAATATTTTCTGTATTTTTAAAATCTTCTTTATCCATATTATGAAAGAATCTAATACCATCTAAATTTCTGTAAATGGAAATTTTAGAATATAATACTATATTATCATCTTCGCCTTTTTTATATATCCAATTTGCTGTATTATTAACGGACATCTTTTTTTTCGCTCTTAGTTTTTTTAGATATTAAATCTTTTTTCAAATGTTCTAATTTATCTCTTATCAAAGCAGCTTCTTCGTATTTTTCTATTTTTATAAGAAGTTCTATTTCTTCTCTGTATTTATTAATTTTGGACTCTATATCTTTATTTGTTAAATTTCTGCTGGATATTTTTCCTATATGTTTATTTTCTCTATGTATTTTTTTAATATACCTGCTAAGTTCTGATTTAAAATATTCATAGCATTTAGGACATGATACTATACCTGTTTTTAGAAAATTATCTAAGGAATATCCGCAAACTTTACATATTTTATTAGAATTAGGAGTTTTCTTCTTTTTCTTTTTTGAAGGCAATGATTTATAATTCGGAAATATGGTATCGATATTATTAAATTCTAATTCCAAACATTTTTCTATAATATTGCCGTTTATTTCACATTCTTTGCATATAGAAATTTCTCTTCTTTCATTACCGATTATTTCTTGAATGTATAATACAGCTTTTTCTTTACCACATATATTGCACTTCAAAATATACCGCCCCTAATAACTTATTATCAAAATTTTATCATTGAATAAAAAAAAAAGCAAATAATTAATATGATTTTATCTTAATTTTATAAAAATATCTAAATCTTCTCTATTAGTTATCTTTATATTATCAGAAGAACATTCAGATATCTTTACATCTCCAAAATATTTACTATATATTTCAGCATCATCCGTAACTAAAACAGCATTTTTATCATTAATATACTTTTCAATGGCATACATGTAATTATCAAATTTAAATCCCTGAGGAGTTGCCGCCCTATAAAGATAAGTTCTGTCAATAGTATCTATTATAGTTTTATCTTCATTAACTTTTTTTATTGTATCCACAACCTTAGAAGCTAAAATAGCAGCATCATACTTTACAACATCTTCATATAACTGCATAATTTCCTTTTTCTTCACTAAAGGTCTTACCCCATCATGAATGAATACATAATCTGTTTTAATATCTTCTCTATGTTCATTTAGAAAACTCATAGCATTATATACTGAATATACCCTCTCTTTTCCGCCTACTATATAATGAATATTTTTCCTTATTTTTTCTTTTATGAGAGCTTCTTTTTCAATATATTTTTTTATATTTTTTATCTCCTCTTCAGCACTCACTAAAACAATATTATTAAAATTAAATTTAAGCATATTTATAAGAGTATGAATAAATATAGGCTTATTATCAACTTTTATAAATTGTTTTTTTACTTTACCTGAAAATCTTTTAGAACTTCCTGCTATTAATATTACTAAAGTTGTATTATTCATAAAATTTATTCTCTCGGCTGATTATTTTTTGTATTTTTATTTTTCAAATTCATTCTTTCTTCCTTACGCTTATGACTTTCCAATTTTTTCTCCTCTCTTAATTTATATCTTGCTTCTCTTCTAGCCTGTACTTCCTGTTTCATCTGTAATTTTTTAGCTTCTTTCTCTTTTTTCCTATTCTCATTATATTCTCTGCGTTCTTGATTTTTCTTCTCTCTCAATTCCTTCATCTCTTCAAGCTGCATTCTCCATTCAGCCCTTTCTAATTTTCTCTTTTCTTCTCTTTGTTTTTCTCTCTCTTCTCTCTCCTGCATTCTCTCTATCTTCTCAAGTTCTTTCTCTCTAAATAAAACAAGTTTAACAGGATCTTTTATTTTGCTCAATTTATCTCTCATCTTCTGAACATAATCTTTTCTCTTACCGATATTCTTAGGGAATAATCTAGCCCCTAAAGAATCCACAAATAATCTAGTCCTTAAAACAAGGCTGTTTTGTGTTTTCAAATTAATAACAGAAACCCAAGGAACTCTTAATATTATAGAAAGTGCTATTACGCCAGCCATAGTGTTTGAAAATAAATTGCCCCAAAATACTGACCAATATGATAAATATTTGCTTGTTAAAAGAATAAATATAAATCTCAAAAGCCATATTCTAAGTATGCTTATTATAAGAGGTATTCTAGTTCTTCCAAGTCCAATCAAAGCACCCTGAGAAACCATAGCCACTCCAAATCCCAATACCCCAAAAGCAAATATAGGAAGAGATTTATTAGCTACATATAAGTCCTCAGCCTGCCTAGTAAAAAGTATAGTAAGATGAGGCGTAAGAGGTATGATAATAGCTATAAGAATAATAGATGTAATAACTGACATTATAATTCCTGTATAACATGATTTCTTAGCTTTATCATTATATTTAGCACCTATATTCATACTAACCATTGTAGTAACAGCAGAACCAAAGGCAGCTGTAAAATTAAAGCATATATTAACTATATTATTAGATATACCCTGACCATTTAATACAGAAGCACCGTATTTTTCAACCTCTGTATTGATAAGAAAGAATCCTAAATTAGTTAAAAATGTATTGAGCATAGAAGGAATACCTATAATCATAAGCTCCTTCAATACTGTAGAATCAAATTTAAATTCTTTTAAAGATAATTTATCATCGCTTTTTTTTATGAATAAATCATAATACATCCAAACAGTTACAATAGAATAAGTGGAAAATGAAGCCAATACACTTCCTACTACACCCAAATGAAGCAAATAAACATATATAAAATTAAATAATACTTTCAAAAGAAGCAATATTATACTTCTTATAAGAGTAGCTTCCGGTTTACCATTAGCGTTTTTTATACCATTATACAAAGCAGCTAAAAATGTCATAGGCATAACAAAACTATATAAAGACAAATATGTAAATACATTCTCTTTAATATTAGGTAGAAGATTCATTGACACTAATATACTTACAACATATAGAGTAGGACCCATAGCAATTCCAAACATTACCCCTATAACAACTATTTGCGTGGATATTCTTTTTGCATTTTTAAAGTCTCCTAGTCCATTATACTGCCCCACTATAGCCATAGCAGCAACACCTAAACCTTGAGATAATGCTGTCATCATATTGATTATAGGTTCTGAAAAATGCACGCTGCTTGCTATAATAGTACCAGCAACATTATTAAGAAAAAGTCCGTCCATTAATGGTATCATAGACTGAACTATACTCATTATAAGAGTTGGAATAGAAAGCATTATTAAAGTATTACTAATAGGACCATGAAGAATCAAATCTCTTCTTGCCTCTGTAGACTGACTTTTAAAAAAACTAATCATATTTATCCTTTAAAATTTCTCGTATAAACAATATAACCGATTATTATATGTTTTATTTTATATTAAAAATAATTTTTTGCATAAATAAAATAAAAAAATTAATTTTTTTATTTATCACACAAGAGAATAATTATATCAATAATAGCAAATTTTTTAAATATATTTTTATAATAGAATTAGTTAAAAAGTATTATATAATTATTTTTTAGTAATTAAAAATACAGTGTTTAGTTTTATAAGCGTTTCTTTGCTATGAGAAGCATATAAAGTGATTCTTTGCATGCTGTACACATACTAAGTGATGCCTACTCCTGCTGCTTAAAGACTACATTTAGGCATGGACTAATACAACAAAGTAGCCTTTACTATAAGTACAGTAGGCAGGCATAAGAATACATATTTATATACTAAAACAATACACTATAAAACATTCTATTTTATAATTTCACAGTTAATCCTCTAAAGCAACTTTGAAACTAGTATATTATTTTTTATAAATAATTTTTCCATAATTTTTTATATCATTTAATAATTCATCATTTTCAATATTATTATAGGAAATTATATCGAATTTTAAAAGAGTAGGAAGGTCTGATAATTCTTCTTTTAACCTTTCGCAAAAAAGTAAATCAAACTCTCCGACTAAAGCCAAATCTATATCAGAATTATATTTTTCTTTATCAATCGCCCTAGATCCAAAAAGTATAACTTTTTCTATATTTTTATAAGAACTGCATATATTTCTTATACCTTCTTTTATATTTTCATCAAGCATTAATATTTATCCTTTAATCATTTAATTTATACAAAAAGAAATTATAAAGTTCATTCAATATTTTCAAATAATCATTTTCTATTCTTTTAATAACTTCCTTGAATTTAATAAAATCATAAGTATGTGAAAGCAAATTACGGCTTAACATCATATCAATAAAATCATCTTGACTTTTAATAATCTTTGCTGCGTATGCTTCTTTAAAAATATTTCTAGGTGATATATCTATATTATTTAAACTTCCATTATATTCTAAATAATCCTTCAAAGTTTTCCAAGCTAATTCATAAGTATATTCAAATCTTTGAACAACTCCTTCCTGTTCTAATAATGATAATTCATTTATTTCTTTTTCTTCAAATACACTTTTTAATAAATTAAAGGCTTTTTCAAAGTTATAAAATCTCTGTTTCCAGCGAATATTCTTAGACATAGTATTTCCAAATAATTTTTTATTGAATTACAATTATATAATTTAGTCTGTATTTATCAAGTTTTAAATTTGTTTTTACTACAACACTCTGAGATTTATTAACTTATTTTTATGTTAGTTTCAAAAGTTTTTAACTCACAATCTTTAATTTAAATTTGATGTTTTACTTACCGCACGCAGAATAAAATTAAAAATATAAATTTATTTTCAATTCAAATTTATTAATATTTTAAATATTTCTAACCGTGCGTTAAATAGGCTTTAAATTTAATAAAAACTTGGGCGGGTGTGCTTTAACAGTGTAAATATCAAATATAAACCAAATTGCTATCACAAACATAGCAATAAACTATAAAGGGCGGGGAATGAGAAAATTTTTTAAAACTTAAATTACATTTTCCCACCCTATAGTCTTGAAATACTTACTGATATTTTTATATTGTATTTATTTTTTTAATGTGAACAGTCATTTTAGCTGCCCACCCAAACGTTTTTTAATTTATAATATCACACAACGCACGCATAACAAAATTAAAAATATAGATTTTATTTGAAATTCAAATTTTACTATATTATAAAATTTCATTCTCCGTGCGGTGAGTTAAAATTCATTTGGACGGGTATTTTTTTTAAATTAAGTAAAAAAATTAACATAAACTTTATTTTAGTTAAAAACAAAAAAGCATAAAGGGGGGATTTTTATAAGCCACTCTATGCTTTATTATTTTTTAAATATAATTTTATAATACATTAGCAGCAAGCTCGGCAAGTTTTGAACGCTCTCCTTTTTCAAGTGTTACGGTACCGCTTAAAACTTCCGCTTTTGTGCGGTCTATTAAATAAGTAAGACCATTGTTTCTTTCGTCCAAATACGGAGTGTCTATCTGATGAATATCGCCTGTGAAAACTATTTTTGTACCTTCACCAGCTCTTGTTATAATAGTTTTTATTTCATGAGGCGTTAGGTTCTGAGCTTCATCTACTATAAAATATATTTTGTTCAAACTTCTTCCTCTTATATATGCCAAAGGAGATATAACTATCTTTTCATTTTCAAGCATTTTTTTAATGTTTTTGCTTTCATCACTGTCATCAGAATGTACATGCTGTATAACAGAAAGATTATCAAATAAAGGCTGCATATAAGGATCTAATTTACTGTTAATATCACCGGGTAGAAAGCCCAAATCTTTATTAGAAAGTGCAACTACAGGACGAGCTAAAAGTATTTGTCTGTACTCTCTTCTCTTTGCTAAAGCAGCTGCAAGTGCTAAAAGAGTTTTACCAGTACCAGCTTTACCCATTATGGTAACTAAAGGTATATCATTATCAAGTAAAACATCCAAAGCCATAGCCTGCTCTTCATTTCTAGGTTTTATTCCGTATGCATCTATATTTGTATCGACATGAACTATTGTTTTTGTATCATCTTTATATTTACCTATTACTGCCTCATCATCTTCTTTTACTCTGTAGCAGAAATATGTATTTGGATATATGGAATGCTCACCTTTTACTGCTATCTCTTTATTTTCATTAAGCTCTTTTATATAAATGAGTGCATTATCTCCAGATATGCTTTCTATACCTGTGAATAATGATGATAATTTTTCTATCTTGTCAGTATTATAGTCTTGTGTGTCAATACCTAAACTTCTGGCTTTCATTCTCATATTAATATCTTTAGTTATGAGAATTACACGCTGATTTTCGCATTTTATATTATAAGCACAGGATAATATTTTATGATCTGGAATGCTGTTTGAAAATATTTTTTTAAAATCATCTCTCTCTTCGTTATTAACATCTATAAATACTTTACTTTTATTATCAAGCAAAGCACCTTTTTTAAAAATATCTTTGGTTCCCTGAAGCTCTTCATTTTTCTCTACTATAACATCAAGCTCTCTTATAAACTCTCTGGCATTAAAATTGATTGTATCACTTCCTTTTTTAAACTTATCAACCTCTTCAAGTACGGTAATAGGTATAACTATATTTGTCTCTTCAAAAGAAAATATTGACTTAAAATCATGAAGTATTACATTAGTATCAAATACGAATACTTTTTTATTAGGTATAAAATTTTCTATCATTATCGCAAATCCTTTTTATTTGTATTTCACCTACTTATAGTATGATACATAAAAATAAAAAAAGCAAATTCATTTTAATATAAAAGATTATTAAATATATGTATTAATATTATACTTTTTAGGTATAATTATATATAACACATAATTATTTGATATAATTTAATTTTTCTGTAAAATACAAATAAATAAAAAACATAAGGAATAACTAAAATGAATATGGAAGAGTTTATTAAATACTGCAAAGATGGTAACCCCATATCAAGCGAAGATAAAGAATTATCACCGCTTTTATATGAATGCTCTCAGAATGCAATAAAAATAACTATGGAAATTAATAATAAATATCATACTACAGATGAGGTAAGAGAATTATTTGAAGAGCTTACAGGTGAAAAGGTAGACAAAAGTTTTACCTGCTTTCCTCCATTTTATACTGACTTTGGAAAAAATATAAAGATAGGAAAGAATGTATTTTTCAACTGCGGATGTTCATTTCAAGACAGAGGAGGAATTGTTATAGGTGATAATGTATTTATAGGAATGAATGCTACTATTTCAACCCTAAATCATGGAATAGAAGTAGAATACAGAAGCACAACTTACCCAAAAAAAGTAGTAATTGGAAATAATGTATGGATAGGTTCAGGAGCACATATACTTGCAGGAGTAACTATAGGTGATAACTCTATAATAGCAGCTGGTGCTTTAGTTAATAAAGATGTACCTTCAAATGTGATAGTAGGAGGAATACCATCCAAAGTTATAAAAGAAATAAACAAACTAAAATATAAAAATTAAGGAGAGTTTATCATGAAAAAAACAATATCATCAATTTTATTATTACTATCATTTATAATTTCTTGTAATAATAACAGCACACAAAATAATCAAAACAAAGGAGAAAATAATATGGACACTAGAGTATTTACAGTTTACACAAATATTGAAATGAAAGAAGTAAGATTCAAAAATCGTTATGGCATAGAAATAGCAGGACATTTATATTTGCCTCAAGACTACAGTAACAAAAAAAATCCTGCTTTAGTAGTATCAGGACCATTCGGAGCAGTTAAGGAGCAGGCATCTGGTTTATACGCTCAGGAAATGGCTAGCAATGGTTTTGTAGCATTAGCTTTTGATCCATCTTTTACAGGTGAAAGCGGCGGAGAAGTTAGAAATAATGCTTCGCCTGATATATTCACAGAAGATTACAGTGCTGCTGTAGATTATTTAGGTTTGCTTAATTATGTAGACAGAAACCGTATTGGAGCAATAGGTATATGCGGACTTTCTGGTATGGCTATAACTGCTGCTGGTACTGATACTAGAATTAAAGCCGTAGCAACTGCTTCAATGTATGACATGTCAAGAGATATGAGCAAAGGACATCAAGACTATTATACAAAAGAGCAGAGAAGAAAAATAAGAGAATATTTAAGCGAGCAGCGTTGGAAAGATGCTGAAAATGGAAATTATGCTTTAGGTAATCATGAGCCTACTTTTGATGAAAACAACAATATACAGGCTTCTGCTATGGTTGTACCTGAAGAACTTCCAGAAAATGCTGATCCTGTATTTGCTGCCTTTTACAATTATTATGCAAAAAGAGCTTATCACCCTCGTGCTATAAACTTTGTTACTTCTTGGACTGCCACTATGCCTTTTTCTTTCTGGAACTTTAATTTAATGGATAATCTTGGGGATTTGGATACTACTCCTGTACTTTTAATAGCAGGAGACAAAGCACATTCAAGATATTATTCTGAAGATGTTTATAATGAAATATTAGGAAATAATAAAGAATTAGTAATAATAGAAGACGCAGATCATGTTTCATTATATGATGATATGTCAAAAATACCTTTTGAGAGAATAACACAGTTTTTTAATGACAATCTAAAATAATATACATCTAATCATTAATTAATAAAACTCTCAAGTATTAATTTTCTTGGGAGTTTTTTATTATATATCTCTCAAAATCAACTATTTTTATTAATTTCAAGTTCTTCTAAATATTTAAAAGCATAAGGAAAATCTGAATAGCTTTTAGTATGTATATCTGAATAATTAGGCACTTTTTGATTATGTTCTTTTAAATATTTATTTACAGCCTTATCATGATTGTTTTGAAATACTTTATCCCAATGTTTAAATACATCATCTTTAATTATTTGTTTATCTTTTCTTTCATCATAATAATATTCAAGCCAGCTTTCCAATGCCTGATAATTAAGTATAAATATACTAGAATTAATATTGCCGTATAATTGCAGACACTTATTAAATTTTTTTCTTAAATCTTCTACATGGTTAAGTTCAGCATTATCACAGTCAGTTATAAACACAATTATTTTTCCCAAACCATATTCATTCATAGTTGAAGTTCTATTTGTTATAAAATCTACTATTTTATTTATTTCTTTATTTTTTTGTTCATCATCTTTAATATTTGCACTTAATTGATGTGTTTGAGCATAACCATGATATTTTATTTTATCATTAAGTTTTTCATTTACATATTTTTTGAAATATTCAAATTCGGTTTCCCCTGGTGAAAAACAATATAAATAATATTTTTTATTATTTAAAATATTTAGTATTTGTTTCTTCCTCATTTATTTATATCCTCATCAATAAAAAACTTTGAAGGAACTTCAAATAATCTGGAGTTGTACTTTGCTTTTAAGCTGTTTCTTTTATACTCTTTTTCTAAATCATCTCTTTTTAAATCTTCAAAATCAGAAGCACAGTATAATTCGCTTTTATTATCTTCTTTGTTTATAAACCAATAATGATTTAACAATGTATTTTTAAGGCTCATTAAATTTGTATCATGAGTGGATAATATTAATTGAGCTGTAGGATTATCCAAATCTTCAAACATATTTTTTTGAAACAAACTTATAACAAGCTCTAAAAGTTCAGATTGCACACCTTGAAATTCATCTAGTACACATAAAATTCCGCTTCTTAAAGCACCTAAAATGCCAAATAAATTATTAGCATAATTTTTTGTCCCATCAGACTCTACTTTTCTAAAATCGGCTTCATAATCTTTATGAATGGAAATTAATTTGTATTTATTTCGTTCAAATAAAACATTTTCCATATAATTAGTACTTATTTTATAATTATTATTTTCAATAACTTTTATATCATCTATCCCTACATCAGCAAGAGAGATAAGTTTTTTATATATATTCCAAAGTCCTGAATTCTTTAATATAGAATATACATTATCAATATCACTAAACAATGCTTCTGAAAAATTTATGAATGCATATGAAAAAAAATTTTTTACAAATATATTTTGATAGTTTTTTATATTTTTTCTATAATCGTCAACACTATAACAATATGCCATAACTGTAATTTGATTTGGTATACCTTTAATATTGATAAAAAAGTCATTTCCATTTACTATATTACTATTATTTCTTTCAAAGACTATATTATTATTTTCTTTTAACAATTCATATTCTATTTTTTTATTTTTATTATCTAATATTATTTTATAGAAAAATAAAATATTATTATAATAAAATTCTAATGTGAATTCTGTATTTTCATCTTTACCATAAATCATATTTGGTATAAATAAATATTTATAATTTGCAGGGGTATCATGATATATATTAACATTAGTTAAATATCGAATGGCATTTAATAAATTAGATTTTCCGCTTCCATTATGTCCGTATAGTATGCATAATTTGGATATATAATCATCATTTATTTTATATACAAAAGGATTATTTTCTACTTCTTCTCTGCTCTTGTCATTAACTTCTATACGCATATCAAGAGTAACTTCATCATAAAATGATTTATAGTTCTTGGCACTAAAACTTACAAGCATTTATTTTCCCACTTTACTATAAAAAACTATTATATATTTCGGAATAAAAAATATTTTTATATAATAAATTTTATCATATATAGATTAAGTCTAGTATTTTTTAATTATCAATTCTCTTATAAACCTCATCAATACTGCCTTGAAGCTCAATAGTCTTTCCAATAACGGCAATAACTTTATGTATATGCCTAATGTCATTAAGAGTAAGAGTTTCATGAGCCTTTATATATTTTTCTATAGGCTTGCAGCCTCCGATTGAATAATTGTATACTTCTTCAATTATATTATAGAAATATTGATAATAATTGATTTTTATTGTTTAAAAGTATCAAATAATATTGTAACCGCCTGCAATTGTATAAGGAAAGACAATAATTACATTTTTTATCAAATGCCAATCTTTAGCAGGCGATTATAATCTGATTAAAGCTGCGGAGTAAACCTCAAGCCAAACTGTAAACCAATATCAAATGTATCAATTTTACTTTTATACCAATCATAAAAATAGGAATCATAAATAATATTTTCCTTCTCAATATTAAAATCATATCCTAAATAAGCTCCAATATTAAAAGCAATTTTCTCATTGAAATAAATAGAATATTCAAATGTAACTTTAAAATAAGGTATAACATCACTTTTTAATAATTTACCTATATTATTTCCATAAAAATTCTCATTATGAGTTACAGTTGTTTCTGTACCGCTAGAAGTTCTATATGTTTTCTCGTAGTCATGGGTTAATGCAAAAGGCACTTTAACACCAATACCTATACCTAAAGAAAATGCCCCAAAATTAAATTTAGGAAGCACCCCAATTTGAAATCCATGTATATACATGCTGTCTTTTGTACTAACAGTATCACCTAATACAGATGATGAGCTATAAATTTTATAACTGTCATAGCTATATCCTATATCTCCAAGTATGCTGAAAGCCCATTTATTAAAGACAAACATATACCCAAGTTTTACATTAACACCAGAATCAAACCCTATTTTTGAAAAAATATCGTTTCCATCTCCCCCGCCGAACGACATACCTACTGGTACATTCAATATAGCTTCAAAACTTCCTTTAGCAAAAGAATATGAATTAAATGCTAATAAAGCACATGTAATTAATAAAATTTTTTTTAGATGTTTCATAAATAATATCCTCAATTTATTATAATAAAATTATATAAAAAAATGATAATTTGTCAAAGATTAATTTTTTAAATAAAGTTATTTAAATAACTTTATTGACCGAAAAATATATAGATAAAATAATTTCAGTATATAAAGCTGCACATATTTATTATTGAAAACAATTTAATAAAGCAATATTATATTATAAAAAACTTTTATTCATTCTTTCCAAAAATATTTTTGAAGCCCTTGAAAACTCCTGATTTTTCTTCCATACAACATTAAGACCAGATTCTAATTTAGGCTTTAATGGCAAAAAACATATATCTTCATTATGCATATTATCTATGAGCCTATCCAAAGCAAAAGCATACCCCATACCCTCGCGTACCATAATCAATGCATTGTAAATTAAATTATAAGTAGCAGCTATCTCTAAACCGCTTAAACTTCCTCCCAACCATTTTAAAAAATCATTATTCTGCATATCATTTTGAATAGTCTGTCTTGATACTATTAATGGAATATTATATAAATCTTTTTTTACTATATACTTTTTTTGTGCCAGCTTTGAATCTCTTCTCATAATAATACCCCAAGTATCTTTGGCAGGCATTTTTAAATAATCATATTTTGACAAATCGGCAGGATCTATCAATACACCGAAATCTAATAATCCTTTGTCTAGCTTCTCCGTAATATCTTCAGAATTTCCGCTGTAAATATTATATTTTATATGAGGATAGTCTTTTTGCATATCCCGCATAATAGAGGCAAGCAATGCAATAGCCCAAGTCTCCCCTGCCCCTATAAATATATCGCCTGCTATTAATTCATCAGTAAAATTGAACTCAGCCCTTGTTTTATCTATCATATTTAATATTTCTTCTGCTCTTTTTTTAAGTAAAATACCCTCTGGAGTAAGCTCTATATTATTATGTTTTCTTTCAAATAATTTATGCCCTATATCTCTTTCTAGCATGTTTATCTGACGCGATAAATTAGGCTGTGTTAAATTAAGATATTTTGCAGCCTTTGTGATGTTTCCTTCTCTTACTGTAGTTAAAAAATATTTTAAAGCTCTTATCTCCATATATTTAAATCTCCTTTATTTATTATAATACAGAATTATCAGTTTTTAATCAATACCTAAAAAGTATAAATATTCATAAATAATAAATATTTGCTATACTTAATTAATTACTATATTCTATAACTATAACAATTAGACGGAGGATATTATAATGTTTAAAAATATTTTAAAAAAAGCTTTATTATTTTCAGCATATATGCTTTTTCCTATAGGAAGTATTATGGCACAGAATAATACATTACAATGGGATAAAACTTTCAAAAAGAGCGACAAAGTAAATGTAAAAAAGGTATCATTTTATAACAGACTAGGTATAAATATAGTAGCGGACTTATACACACCTATAGATATTAATACCAATCAAAAATATAAGGCATTAGTTATAGGAGGTCCATATGGAGCAGTAAAAGAACAGGCTGCCGGAGTATATGCTCAGGCTATGGCAGAGAGAGGCTTTATTACTATAGCATTTGATGCATCATACAACGGAGAAAGTGGAGGCTCTCCTCATTATACGGCTTCACCAGAGGCATTTGCAGAAGATTTCAGTGCTGCAGTAGATTTTATAGGTTCATTAAACTATGTTGACAGAGACGAGATAGGAGCTATAGGAATATGCGGAAGTGGAAGTTTTGTTTTAAGTGCCGCTCAAATTGACAGCAGAATAAAAGCTATAGCTACAGCAAGTATGTATGATATGGGAAGAGCAGCTCGTCAGGGAATAAATGACTCTGTAAGCGATGAAGAGAGAAAAAAAATGATTGAAGCGGCTTCCATGCAAAGATGGAATGAATATAATGGCGGAGAAAAACAATTTCAAATAGGTACTCCTGAAACTATAGATGAAAACTCTCCAGATATAGCAAAAGAGTTCTACAGCTATTACCGTACAAAAAGAGGTTTTCACCCTCGTGCTACAACTGCTATGTCTGTTATAAGCAGTATTAGCTTGATGAATTATTATCCTTTGGAAAATATTGATATTATATCTCCAAGACCTATACTTTTTATAGCAGGAGAAAAAGCTCATTCAAGATATTTCAGCGAAGATGCGTATAAAAAAGCTAAAGAACCAAAAGAGTTAATCATAATACCTAATGCTAATCATGTTGATCTCTATGACAGAACAGATTTAATCCCTTTTGAAAAATTGTCTCAATTCTTCAAAGATAATTTAAAATGATTTTTAATTTTAGGTGTGTTAATTACAATTTAAATAAAATTTGGGCGGGCGTTAATTTTTCAGTTTAAACTTTAAAGAAATAAAAAATAAAATTAACTATTTAAATAATAAAACTAAAGGGCGGGCAAGTGTAAATAATTTTAAAAAAGTTTATTAGAACCCCACCCTCAAGATTTTATAATCTTATTTTGCATTACAAATTATTTGATATTTTTTGTTTAAATTATAAATAAAGACACCCACCCAAATGTTTTTTTATTTGTTATGTAATTACCGCACGATTAAATAATTTTTAATTTAAAGCAATAACATATAATATAAATATATTTATTATTATATGATTTTTTACCGTGCGTATAGATTGTTAATACATCATTTAAATATATAAATTTTCATACTCTATAATAATGGAATAATTATTCAATAAATATTAATTTGATTATTATTTGTTATATTTAATAATATGTGAAACAAAATTGACAATTTAAATTATTTAATTATAATGTAAAATTTATTGGAGTTTTTTATTATGAAACAAATATACAAAAATTTATATGTAGGAGATGACAGAGACTGTTCTGAGTTTAAAGGAGCTATAGTTCATGCCTGCCAAAGCTGTTTTGTAAGAGGCATAAGAGGAAATATAGGTGATAAAAAAGTTTATCAGAGTAATAATGACTTATATTTAAATTTACTTGATATAAGCAGTTTATCTTTTGAATATGCTTTTCCTATGATAAAAAGAGCTATGGAGTTTATAGATGAACATATAAATGATATGGAAGTGTTAGTTCATTGTAATTTTGGTATGTCCAGATCTCCGTCTATAGCACTTCTTTATATGGCAAGAAAAGGCTATATTGATAATACTTCATTTAAAGATGCTTTAAGAGATTTCCATGAGATATATACTTATTATTCGCCGGGAATGGGAATGTACAGATATTTTGATAATTATTGGTATGAAATAATGAGTTTTTAGTATTATAGTGAAATAACTTGACAATAGCAAATATTTGTATTATAATATTAATATAATAAATCTTCGGGGCTAGGTGAAATTCCATACCGGCGGTAAAGTCCGCGAGCTTTTTTGATGTTTCTTAATTCAAAATTGCAGATTTGGTGCAATTCCAAAACCGACAGTTAAAGTCTGGATGGTAGAAGATAAAATTAATGTAAACTACTACATAAAATGATAGCTCTAATTGTTATTTTTAACATTTAGAGTTTTTTTGTTTACAAGTCAAAAATCCGCCAAAATAAAACCCCAAGATTAAAAAATAAAAGAGTATTTGTATTATGCAAGAAAATATGCATGAAAAATATATGAGAATGGCTATTGAAGAAGCAAAAAAAGGAGAAGGATTTACTAGTCCTAATCCTTTGGTTGGTGCTGTAATAGTGAAAGATGATAAAGTTATAGGTATAGGTTATCATCAAAAATATGGTGAAAATCATGCAGAAATTAATGCCTTTCTTGATGCCCAAAAAAAAGGAGAAGATGTTGAAGGGGCTGCTATATATGTAACTTTAGAGCCTTGTTCACATTATGGTAAAACTCCTCCTTGTGCTGATGCTATTATAAAAAATAAAATAAAAAAAGTTGTTATAGGCTGTGTTGATTCTAATCCTAAAGTTGCAGGTAATGGCATAAAAAAATTAAAAGATGCTGGAATTGAGGTGATAGTTAATGTACTTGAAGAAGAGTGCAGAAAATTAAATGAAGTTTTTTTCTACTATATAGCAAATAAAATACCTTTTGTTGTGATGAAATATGCTATGACTATTGACGGTAAAATTGCTACAGTAAGTGGAAAGTCAAAATGGATAACTTCAGAAAAAGCAAGAGAGCATTCTCATAGATTTAGAAATAAATACTCTGCCATAATGGTAGGAATAAATACTGTAATAGAAGATAATCCTACTCTTAATTGCAGACTTCCAAATACTAGAAACCCTATAAGGATAATTTTAGACAGTTCTCTAAAAATAGATTTAAACTCTAATATTTGTAAAACTGCAAAAGAAATAAAAACTTTTATAGCTACTATTAGTAATGATGATAAAAAAATAAAAGAGCTTGAAAGTTTAGGAATTGAAATAATAAAAACAGAAAGTGATAATGGAAGAGTAAACTTAAAAGAATTAATGAAAATATTAGGCGAAGAGAAAAATATTGATAGTGTGTATGTAGAGGGAGGTGCTTCTTTGCATGCTAGTTTGATAGAGGAAAAATTGGTAAATAAGGTTTTAGTTTATATAGCACCAAAAATATTTGGAGGCATTAAAGCGAAAAGCCCTATAGGCGGCGAAGGGATAGATGATCCGAATAATGCTTTTAAACTTATAGGCGGCGATATAACAAAAATAGATGATGATTTATTTTTGGAATACTATTTAAATTATTAATTTATAGATAAAATATATTAGCTTTACATATAATTAATTTTACACTTGCACTTTTTGGTACTTTTTGCGGCGGGAAAAAGTACAGAAATTATTTAAGAGAGAAAATATTAATAATGTTTACTGGTATAGTTGAAGAAATAGGAATTGTTAAATCGGTACAGAGCAAAGTTATTATGATAGAAGCAAACAAAATATTTGATGATTTGCATTTGGGTGATAGTGTTGCTGTTAATGGTACTTGTTTAACTGTTTCTAGTTTTGATAATAAGATATTCAATGCTGATGTTACTCAGGAGACTTTGAACCGTACTAATTTGGGAAGTTTAAAAAACGGAAGCAGAGTTAATCTTGAAAGAGCAATGACTTTAAGCGGAAGATTCGGCGGTCATATAGTAAGCGGGCATATTGACGGAGTGGGAAGCATTAAATCTATGAAAAAAGATGATAATGCTATTATACTCACTATTGAAGTGCCTAGACATTTGATGAAGTATATAGTAGAGAAAGGCTCTGTTGCTGTTGATGGTATAAGTTTAACGGTGGCAAGTTTAACTGATAATACTTTTTCTATAGCTGTTATTCCTCATACATTAAAGGAAACTGTACTCTATTATAAAAAAGAGGGGGATAAGGTCAATATAGAAAATGATGTTATAGGCAAGTATGTTGAAAGGCTTTTAACATTTAAAGATGATAAAGAAAATAGTAATGATAGTAAAAAATCCAATATTACAATGGAGTTTTTACTTAAGAATGGATTTTAATACTTTTAGTGTTTTTGCTTACAATATTTAGGAAAAGCACAAAATTAAAAAACGAATGAAGAAGGAGCATTCAAATGGAAAATATTTACAGCACTATTGATGAGGCTTTAGAAGATTTAAGAAACGGAAAAATAATAGTTGTTTCCGATGACGAAGATAGAGAAAATGAGGGTGATTTAATCTGTGCAGCTGAGTTTGCTACTACAGAAAATATAAACTTCATGGCTACTTATGCTAAAGGTTTAATATGCATGCCTATGAGCAAAGAAATTACAAACAAACTTAATTTAAATCAAATGGTTACAAAAAATACTGATAATCATGAAACAGCTTTTACGGTATCTATTGACCATGTTGAAACTACAACTGGTATTTCAGCAGTAGAAAGATCAATCACAGCTTTAAAAGTAGTTGATGAAAATGCAAGACCAGAAGATTTCAGACGCCCTGGTCATATGTTTCCATTACTTGCAAAAGAAGGCGGCGTGCTTGTAAGAATGGGGCATACTGAGGCTACTGTTGATTTGATGAGACTAGCAGGACTTAAAGAATGCGGTTTATGCTGCGAGATTATGAGAGATGACGGCGATATGATGAGAAGAGATGATTTGATTGATTTCGCTAAAAAACATAATCTTAAAATGATAACTGTTTCTGATTTGATAGACTACAGAAAAAAGAATGAAGACTTGATGGAGCTTTATGCCAAAGCTAAAATGCCTACTAAATACGGGGAGTTTGAAATACTAACTTTTGTAAATAAAATAACAAAACAACATCATGTAGTTTTAACTATGGGAGACATTTCAAGCGGAGAGGATGTGCTTTGCAGGGTGCATTCTGAATGTTTGACAGGCGATGCATTAGGTTCTAAAAGATGCGATTGCGGAGAGCAATATGATTATGCTATGAGAAAAATTGCTTCTGAAGGCAGGGGCATAATGGTATATATGCGTCAGGAAGGCAGAGGAATAGGACTTGTTAATAAATTAAGAGCTTATGAACTTCAGGACAGCGGACTTGATACAGTTGATGCTAACATAGCTTTGGGTTTTAGAGATGATATGCGTGAATATTATGAGGCTTATCAAATGCTTAAAAAATTGGGTGTTAAGAGTATAAAAATAATGACTAATAACCCAGACAAAATAAAGTATTTGAATAATTACGGGCTTGAAATAAAAGACAGAGTGCCTATACAAATAGAGGCTTCAGAGTACGATGCATTTTATTTAAAGACTAAAAAAGAGCGTATGGGACATATACTAGATTAAGAATTTAAAATAAAAAAGCGAGCCTACAGTCCACCTCGCGAAGCGTGCCGACGAAGTCCACCTATGGTGTTGGCAGGTGTAGGAAAGGTACCTTTGGTAAGCAGCCAGTAACTTTAGTTGCTGGCTTATATTAGCGTAGGCGAACATAACAATAATAGGAGTTATTACAATGAAAAAAATTATTTTATTTCTTTTAAGCATTAATTAAATATTTCTCTGTAGCTAATTGATAAATAGAGTCCAAATCATTTTCATTTTCTTCTATATTCTTCTGCAATTCTTTCATCATCTTTTGTATGTTTTTCTGTGGCTTGTTTTTATTTTTAGAAAAAATATTTTTAATCATTATAATTGTAGATATTAATATAATGATGAATATTACTGCTATTATGATGTATAATGTAGTGTCTTTCATATTTTTTATCCAATCTTTTATATTTTATTATGTATTATATCTTTTATTTTTTCTAAAAATATATCCATTTCTTTATCTGAACCTATTGTTACTCTTATATAATTATTTATAATATCTTTTTTGAAATATCTTACTAATATTCCATGCTCTTTCAATTTTAAATAAATATCTTCAGCGAATATATTTTTATGTGATATAAATATAAAATTAGATTTAGAATCAAGAACATTAAATCCTAATTCTTTTAATTCAATTTTTGTTTTTTCTCTTGTATTTATAATTTTATTAACAGTATCTTTAAAATACTCTTTATCTTTTAGAGCTTCTATTCCTGCTATTATAGAAAGTCTATTAATAGTGTATGAATTAAAAGAGTATTTAATATTTTTAAGACCTTGAATTAAATTTTCATTACCTATAGCAAAACCTAAACGAATTCCTGCTAATGATCTTGATTTTGAAAAAGTTTGTATTACTAAAAGATTATCATATTTATTTATAAGTTTATATGCACTTTCTGTTTCAGCAAAATCAATATACGCTTCGTCTATTATCACTATATTATTTTTATTGCTTATTATGATTTCTTCTATCTGAGACGGAGTAAGCAGTAATCCTGTAGGGGCATTAGGATTTGCTATGAATATTCCTGAATCTAAATTTTTATAATTATTAATATCTATAGTAAAATCATCTTTAAGAGGTATTTTTATCTCATTTAAATCAAAAAGGTCTGAATATACTGAATAAAAGCTGTATGTAATATTAGGATAATAAACTTTATCTCCTTTATTAAAGAAAGCCATAAAAGAAAAAGCCAATATTTCATCAGAGCCGTTTCCTATAAATATATTATTTGTATTTACATTATATAATTCAGCGATTTCTTTTTTCAAATCTGTTACATTGGGATCCGGATAAAGTCTTAAATCATCGAATCTGCTTTCTATTAAAGCTTTTTTTATATATGGGGAAGGAGGATATGGAGATTCATTAGTATTTAATTTTATATAATTTTTATCTTTAGGCTGTTCACCCGGAGTATATGGTTCTATAGATTTAGCTTTATTACTTAGAAATTTATTCATGACTAATCCTTTTATTTATTTATAGATTATTATATATGATATTTTTATAAAATCCATAGCAAAATATTTTATAAATTTAGAATAAAAAAAATTTGACTTACAAAATTTAATTGTTATATTAAAATCAATATGTTATTTATCTTTTCTAATTATTAATTTTTTATTTTTATATCTAAATACAGAGGTTTTTATAAATGAAAAAAATACATAGTTTATCTTTTAAAGTTCCCGCTATAATAATTTCTATTATATTTATAACAATAGTTGCATTAGCTTCGATTTCTATTTGGTCTTCTTCTAGGGCTATTAGAAAAGCTGCCTTAGAAGGTTTTACTTCTACAGCTTCAGGATATTCTTATATGATAGATATGGTGCTTCATGAACAGCTGCTTGCAATAGCGACTTATTCTCAGTCTGGTACATTAGCAAGCGGTATTTTAAATATAGATGATATAGCTGTAAGAAATGAGTCAGAAAAAAGATTGAGAGATTTTGCCTCAGTTAATACTTATGCTATAAATATAGGTTTGGCAGATATTAATGGTATTGTTTTGCTTGACAGTGCTAATCCTAAACTTGTAGGAGCATCTATAGCAGATATTCATAAAGATTTATTTACAAAAATGAAAGCTAATAATTATAAATTCACATTTGATAATTCTACAAGTATTTCATCTACAACAGGCAGTCATGCACTGCTTCTTTGCGGAGGAATAAAGAATGCTCAGGGAAATGTTGTAGGATTAGTTTATATTAATTTGGACTTGAAAAAAGTCAATGATGAATTTATAAAGAGTTTAAATATTAATGGAAGAATAACCGTAGCTAATAATGATGGAAACATATTATTATCATCAGATGACAATAATATAGGAGGCAGTCTTCCAGATGTTTACAGTATCATAAAAACAAAAAGTGAAGGCATTATTGAATCTTATTATAGTGAAGGTCAGAAAGGAAAACGTTCAGCAGTTTATAAAAATATTGATATAATGCCTTGGACTGTTATATTTGCTAAAGCTAATAGCGAAATATATAAAGAAATAAAATATACGATTATTCGTACAGTAATAATAGGACCTATTTTTATAATATTATGTGCTATATTAATATTTATGTATATTAAGAGTATTACTAGACCTTTAGATGAATTAGTTCTTATATCCAGAGAAATTTCTAATGGAGATTTGACTTCTACTCATAGGAATATAAACCGCAAAGATGAGCTAGGAGTATTGGCGAATTCTTTTTTTGATATGAGAGACAGGCTTTCAAGCATTATTATTAAAGTAAGAACTTCGTCTGATGAAATAAGAATGAATGCAAAAGAGCTTTCTTCCGGAAGTGCGGATTTATCAAAAAGAACAGAATCGCAGGCGGCTAGTTTAGAGGAAACAGCTTCTTCAATGGAGCAAATGGCTTCTACAATAAAATCATCTGCAGATCAGTCTGTAGAGGGTAATAAAATGATGATAGATTCAAGAGATGCCATTCAAAATGCCGGCGAAATAATACTTGATACTACTAAAAATATAGAAGAGGTTTATGATGCCAGCACTAAGATTAAAGATATTACCAAAATAATAGAAGACATTGCTTTTCAAACTAATATACTTGCTCTTAATGCTGCAGTAGAGGCGGCAAGGGCAGGCGATATGGGTAAAGGCTTTGCGGTTGTAGCAAGCGAGGTTAGAAATTTGGCACAAACTACACAGTCATCAGTAAAAGATATTACTCACTTAGTTGATAATGCCTATGATAAAATCAATAAAGCCACAGAATCTGCAAGAGCTTCACAGGATATATTCAATGATCTTCAGGGAAAGATAGAAAATACTGCCAAAATAATGCGTGATATAAGCTCAACAGCAGTAGAGCAGCATGAAGGTGTGGAACAGGTTAATAAAGCTGTTACAGACATGGATATGGTAACTCAGCAGAATGCTGCTTTGGTAGAAGAGGCTTCTGCTTCGGCTAATGCCTTATTAAATCAGGCTGAAGAATTAGTTAATGCTATGAGTTTCTTTAAAGTATAAGATTTTTGTATAAGATTTTTTAAGTATCAAAATTTAATAAAAATAATAGGCTGTCTTTCAAAAAGGCGGCTTATTATTTTTTAAATGCCAATAATTAATTTGATAAATATATAATACCTATGTATTGTATATCAAAAACTTGACAACTTATATATTATATTGTACTATTGCAAAGATTTTTTATTAAAAAAAATTAGGAGGTAAAAATGAAAAAACTTTTAATTATTTTTTCTTTTGTATTTATATCTGCATGCGGCGGAAATGAAGCAGGGCAAGTTTCAGTACCTGGAGTTGAGAAAAATAGTAAAGAAGCTGCTGAGTTTTTGAATACAGTTAAAGGAAAAGCTATTGTACCTTTAAGATCTGCAAGAGGATTTCCTGTTGGGTATTTTAAAGATAATGGAGATATAGCAAGCCGTTATCATCACCCTATTCTACAAGGTGATTTAATTTTTATAGGTATGTCCAATAACTATGCTATATATTCAAGAAAAAGACAAGAGACTGCAAATGAATATGCAGATGCATATACAGCTATAACTTTATCTGAAGATAAAACGCTTATTAGAATCTATCTTGAATCATATGATTATTCCTCTGAAATTTCTAAATGGAGAAGAGAAGGTGCTAATTGGGACAATTATCCTAAAATGGAGATATCAGATCTAGGATTTGAAGATAGAGAATATACTAAAGATGATTATCTTTATAAGATTACAGATGATGAATATGACAAGAATGATTTTATAAATAAATAGAATCAATTTCTAAAGCGGGCTGAAATTATATGTTTTTGCCCGCATATTTTTTATCATGCATTCTTATTATATGTATTTATTTAGCTTATAAAATATTATTCAAAGTTTAGTCCTTAAAAATTATACTATCCCAAATTGTTAATTTATAAAATGATTTCATCAAACAAAAATATATATTAAAAAATATATTATTTTAGGCTTATTTTATAAAAAGAATTTGTTTAACCAATATTAAAAGTAAAGCTTATCTGCTTATAATTTTGGTGTGTAATAAATGAGAAACATAAATAGAATGAATGATTATTTTGTAAGATATTTGCTGGCATCTGAAGGAAATGAGGATATACTTGAAAATATAGTAAATTCTGTACTTGAAGATTTAGGGTTTGAAGAAGTTCATAATCTGCATATCATTAATCCTCATAATCTTCCTGAAAATATTAATTTAAAAGAATCCGTACTAGATGTTAAAGCCATTACAAAAAGTAATAAAAAAATAATTATAGAAATACAATTATCAGGCAATATAGATTTTTTGAAGAGAATATATTATTATATATCTAGGAATATAGTAAGCGAAGTAGAGGAAAAAGAACCGTATGATATAATTAGTGAAATTATAAGTATTAATTTTGTTAATTTCAATATGGATTTTAATGATGGCGGAAAAACTCATAGATGTTTTAAATTAATAGATACAGAAAATCATAATGTTGTTTTAGATATGGTTCAGATGCATATATTGGAAGTTCCAAGATTTAAAAATATTTTATATGCCTCTGATATTGGAGATATGAAGAGAAATAAAATATTATCTTGGATAGAGTTTTTTACAGCAAAAGATTTAGATAAGGTAAAAGAAAGATTAAAGGAGGTAAATTTCATAATGGATAAAGTAATTAATAAATATGAACGTTTTATATCAAGTGAAGATGAAATGGAAGTTTATAATGCAAGAGATGCTTTTTTATATGGTCAGACTGTTATGCTTAAGAAGGAGCGGGAAGAAGGTATAAAAGAAGGTAAAAAATCTGAAAAGATTGCTATAGCTAAAGAGATGAAAAATAAGAATATGAATATGGAGCTTATAAGAGAACTTACAGGATTAAGTATAGAAGATATAGAAGAACTATAATATATTTTAACAAATAATTTTTATATATAGATAAATATTTAATGCTTTTATTATGTTACCTTATGCTACAATAATAATAAAAAAAATGTAATAAATTTTTTTATAAATACGATAATTCTAATAATTAATTATAAGTAAATTATTATTTTTAAGGAGCATAATAATGTCAACAAGCTCATTTTTCGGTATAGAATTAGGTAAAAGATCCCTTCAGAACTTCAAAACAGCTTTAGAAGTTACAGGGCATAATATAAATAATGTTGCAACTAAAGGCTATAGCAGACAAAGAGTAGTAATGCGTACATTTGATAAGCCTTTGGAAGCTCCTAGCCTTAATAGGGCAGAACGTGCCGGTCAAATAGGACAGGGGGCTGAAATAACTACAGTAGAGAGAATAAGAGATCAGTTTATAGACTCTAAAATAATGATGGAGCTTGGTACAGACGGTTATTGGAAAACTAAATCGGATTATTTAAAGCAGTTGGAAGCTATATATAATGAGCCTGGCAATGCTAATTTAAGAAGCGATTTAGATGCTTTCTGGGATTCTTGGCAGGAAATGGCCGCTAATCCTGCAGAAAGAGGAACAAGAATGGTTCTTGTAGAGAGAGCAGACAGAATAAATAATTCTATTAATCAAATGTTTAATCAAATGAACGGTATGCGTAATAATTTGAATAACTTAGTTGAAAATAAGGTTAAGAGAATTAATGATATAGCTAATTCTATAAAAGATTTAAATGTTGAAATAGTAAAACAGCAGGCACTAGGACAAAGTCCTAATGATTTATTAGACAGAAGAGATTTACTTGTTGATGAGCTTTCTTCTCTTGCCAATGTTGATATAAAATCTATTGACCCTGATGAGACTATGATTTATATTGGCGGAAGAGCTTTGATTCAAGGTAATATTGTAAGCGAATTAAGTGCTGAAAAGAATATTAATAATGAAGGAATGTATGATATTTATTGGAAAAAAGATCATGTTCAGGTACAGTTTGAAGGCGGAGAATTAAAGGCTTTATTAGAACTTAGAGATGTTGATACAGTTGATGCTATTAATGATATAGATACTTTTGCCATGAATTTAGCTGACAGCGTAAATGAAATACATAGAAGCGGTTTCGGTCTTAATCAGGAAACGGGTATAGATTTCTTTACAGTTACAAAAACTACTCCTTCCGTAATAGGTAATTTTGATATCAATAATGACGGACAGGAAGATTCTACTATAATGTTCAAAGTAAGCGGTATTAATTCAGTAGATTCTACAGCAAGTATAGGAAGCAGCGGAACTTTAGTATTCGGCAATAAATCCAGAGAAGGTGCCGATGTTGCTATAGATTATACTGCTCAGATGAAAGTAGGAGAATTGATAGATAAAATCAACTCAAGCGAGGCTAATGTTTCAGCTTATTTAGATAATAATAACAGACTTGTTCTTAAAGCCAGAGGTTTTGATGATTATATGAGACCTTCATATTTTATTAAACATATAGAAGATTCCGGCGATTTCTTAGTAGGAATAACAGGAGTATTAAATCAATCCGGAGCTAATGGAGCTTATAATTGGCAGACAATAGATCAGGTTAATCAATTAGCAGGTGATTTCAGAAACTTTACAGTTACTCCTGACAGACACCCTGCTTCAGCTATTGCTATTAATGACATTATAAGAAATGATGTTAATTATATAGCTGCTTCTAAAGGTATAGATACTACAGGTAATGGCTTTAACGATAAATGGAATGGAATAGGCGACGGCTCTAATGCTTTGGCTATAGCTAATTTGAAAAATAAAGAGATAATGATAGACAGTAAATCTACATTCAATGATTTCTATACAGGAAGTCTTGCCAAAATATCCTCAAGAACAGAAACAGCTAATGCTGAAACTGAAAAGCAAACTGTTGTTATGGAATATCTTGAAAAATTAAGACAGTCTGTATCCGGAGTTAATTTAGATGAAGAAGTTGCTCAGATGGCTATGTATCAGCATGGTTATAATGCATCTGCAAGAGTTGTAAGTATTATGGATCAGCTTTTAGATGTTGTAATAAACAGAATGGGTGTGTAAGTAATATATAGATTTTTTTGAGGCGGTATCAAAAAATCAGATACCGCCTATTTTTATATAAAAAATATTATACTTTTTTATTAATATCTCTTTACAGCTATTAGTTTTAAATATATTATAGATATAATTCTTTAAAATATATACTTCCAATGCCGATATTAATTACACAGGAGCATTTTGAAATGGGTATAAAGATTCGTATAATTTTAATAATAGTCGGAGTTATGGTTTTGGTTGCTTTCAGCACCAATTTCTTAAGTAATACTTTAAATACTGAAACTTTTTCTGCTATTATAGAAAATAGTTTGGATAATAGATTTAATTTAATAGAAAAAGAATTTGAATATAATATAATTTCAGCAAGAGAAGAATCGGCAAAGATATCCACTACTCTTTCAGTAGTTTATAATAATATAAAAAATATGACTATTCAGCAAAGAGATGAATATTTTCAAAATTTCCTATCAGCTACTGTAAATGAGTCTCAATTATATTTTAATAGAATAGTTAGTATTTTATTTCATCCTCAGTCTATGGGTGATGGAAATGAACGTTTTACCCTTTACAGATATTCCACTTTTAATAAGGAATTTACTAAAATAAATACTACAAATAAAATTATGTGGGATGCTTTAACAAATAATTATGATCAAATATATAAAAGTATATTACGAAGACAAATATTAAAACCATATATGATTAATGAGGGTCAGAATATAGGTATAACTTTTAATATATCTTCTACAATACCTGATATTGAAAATGAAGAAAGAATTGTTGGCATTGCAAATGTCGGTGTACTTTTTAATTATTCTTCAGATATTACAAAAGATATTCTATCGATAGAAGGTGCAGATATCATGATAATTGATAAAAAAAATTCAGCTATTATCAATTCGCAGAATTCTGATTTAATAAATGCCCGAGTAGATGTATTGTTCCCTCAATATTATGAAATATTTAATGCTAATTTAGCTACAGGATACAGCAGAACAGATGATGTGGAACTAAACGGTATATCATATAAATCTTATGTGGCAAATATTGCAGGACTTATTAATATAGTAATGCTTATACCTCATTCATATTATACATCACAGATAAAAGATATGAATAATACTATATTCTATACTATAATAATAGCATTCCTAATGGCAATAGTTACTATTATATTCTTTATCAAATTATTATTCAGTTCCATAACAAAAATATCAGATGCTATAGGTAATTCCGTTAATAATAAAGATTTAACTGTTAATATACCTCCTATTTCCGGAGGCGATGAAATAGGAGAGATGACTAAATGGGTAGGGCTTTTGAATAATTCTTTACAGTCTGTACTTTCTAGTGTAAAGAGAACTATTTTGACTTCAAAAAAGCAAAGTGATACGCTTTCCCAAAAAATCAGTGCTAATTTAGATGTAATATACGGAATTAATAATAATATAGAAGTTATTAAAAATAATGTTAATGATGAATTAAATCAGGTGGAAATAGTAGAAAGCAGCAATCAGAATATGCAGGAATATATATCATCAAATACAAGCAATATTGATTTGGTTGAAAGAGATACTAGAGAACTTCAAAATAAAATTATTGAAGAAGGTGAAAATATAGAACAAATAGCCGCTTCAGTTGAAGAAATGAGTAAAACTATTGAAAATATAGACTCTATTATTTCTAAAGCTACAAATAAAGCTAAAGATTTGTCATTGGCTTCTGTAAAAAGTAAAGAAAAAATGCAGGCTACTTCTATGGCTACAGGAGATTTGAGAAATGCTTTGGGATTTATTTCTAATTTCGTAAGTTCTATTAGAAATATAGCACATCAGACAAACCTTTTGGCTATGAATGCTGCTATTGAGGCGGCTCATGCCGGAAAATATAGTTCAGGTTTTGCCGTGGTTGCAGAAGAAATCCGTAAATTATCTGAGGTTTCAAATGAACAGGCGGATAATGCAAATAAAGTCCTTCAAAACATAGAAGAAAAAATAATTATTACTACAAATGATTTAACAGAATCTACAGAACAATTTGATGTACTTACTAAAGATGTACAGGAAGTTACAGAGATTATGGATACAGTGCATGTGTCTTCTGTAGAGCAGTTAAAAGCTATTAATGAAATAGTAGACTCTATTACTAAAATTTCACAGTCTAGTGAGCATATTAAAACTCAGTATATTGATATGGCTGATAGACTCGGTAATATAAGAAATAGTCTTGAATCTCTTAATAATATTTCTATTTCTACATCAAAAACTATGAATAAGCTTAAAAATATATCTGAATCAATACATACAAGCGTAATAAGTATTTCTGATAGTTCTAATGATCTTTCTGCTTCTGCAAATACTATGAATAAATTTGCAAATGATAATAATAAACTCTTATCAGAGCTTGAAACAGAAATATCTCAGTATAAAATTAGAGATATGAAAACTAAAAGAGATACGGTAACACAGAGAGTTAAAGGAATAACTTTAATCATATTAAAAGAATTCATAAAAACAAAATTTGGAGAAGAAGGATATCAGAAATGGGTAACTGCAATGGAGCCTTCATCTGCTTTAATATTTAAAAATGAAATATCAAGTAAAGAATGGTATCCATATACTACATCATTCGATAAACCTTATAGATTAGTATGTGATTTATTCTATGCTGGTACTAATACAGGTATTAAAGAGATTTCTGAATATCATTTTAAACAAATTGTACCTAAGTATTTAAGACCTTTATTATTCTTTTTGCCTAAGCATTTTATTCTAAGTTATGCTGCAGAACATATATTTACTGATTTATTTGATCCGGCAAGAATAGAATTAATTAAAGCTAGAAAAAAATTATTAGTTGTACATCTAGTAAACTTTAATGAAGATCCTGAGGTTATTGAGCTTGCTATACTTTCTTGGGCTACACTTTTGCTTGAATCTGTAACTCATATTAGAGCAACTATGGAAATTACTAAATCAATTAAAGATGGAGAGTTTTATACTGAATTCTTACTTAAATGGTAATTTAATTTTTTTAGTATAATAAAATTTATAATGATAAAAAATTTTAACAAAATAACAAAGACTTTAGGTTTTAAAATACTAATAATAGTGATATTAGGGCTTTTGCTTTTAATTCCTATGAGTTTTATAAACGGTGTTGTAAGAGATAGAATACGATATCAAGATGAAGCCGTATCTTCAATAATAGAGCCTGTGGGAAATAGTGCAAATATACAGGGAGTTGTCATTGCAATACCATATTTAAATAGAGTTATTGACAGCGAAACCAAAGAAATAAGCTACATAAGAAAATACATCTTTTATATGCCTAATGAATATAGTGTTGAAGGAGATGTTCAAGTTTCTAGTTTAAGCAGAGGTATATTTAAAGCTCCTATTTTTAATTCTAAATTGAATATTACAGGAAGATTTGATAAATATAATGCTGAAATATTTAATTTAGATGAAAATAATAATACTATACTTTATGATGAGGCTATGCTTATATTGGGTATAGGAAACAAAAAAAATCTTATAAAACTTCCTAATGTATCAGTAAATCAGAATGAAGAGCTTAAGTATTATGAGAAAAATATTAATATATCTTTAAATATGTTCAGTAATAAGTTTTTATATACTATTTCAAGAGATAAGATATTAAATGGTTTTAATTTTAATATAACTATGGATATTCAGGGAGGGAACTCTCTTATAATAACACCTTTAGCTTCTGAAAATACTTTTAAAATATATTCAAAATGGAAAGATCCTAGTTTTACAGGAGGGTTTCTTCCTACAAAAAGAGAAGTTAATAATGACGGATTTAGTGCTGAGTGGAATATAGCAAGTTTTAATACAGCATTTACAAAGTATTGGACTAGTGATGAAAATGCAAATAGAGTAAATGATAGTGAATATTTGAGAGCTCTTGATGAAAATTCTAATAATATATTAGTATCTTTTCTTCTTCTCAATGACAATTATCAAAAAACCTCAAGAAGTGTGAAGTATGCAATATTATTTATATTCATACCATTTTTTGTATTATTTTTATGCGAAGTGCTTTCAAATAAACGCATACACCCAGTGCAGTATATATTAATAGGTATAGCTAATGCAATATTCTACTTACTTCTTTTAGCTATATCAGAACATTTAATATTAAACTTAAGTTATTTTTTTAGTGCTTTAATGGTAACGGCATTAACTTCTATTTATATAGGATACATTATAAAATCTAATAAATACGCTTTTTCAATGGCTTTGGTAAATATATTAATTTATATATTCCTATTTGGTATACTTCAGCTTACAGATTATGCTCTTCTTATGGGAACATTAGGATTATTTGCAGTTATTGCTCTTGCTATGTATTTCACTCGCAATGTGGATTGGTATGGTGAAAATAACTGATAGAATTAATCAGATATTTTTACCGCACGCTGAGATAAGTTTTTAATATAGTAAAAATTATAATTATAAATTTACTTAATATATAAATTTAGTTTACCGTGCGTTGTATAACACTATCAATTTAAATTTAGCCTGGGTGGGCAGCTAAAAAATTATAGTTATATAACAAAGAAAATTAAAATTATATTACAGAATACAATTATGAATATAGAGGGCGGGGTTGAAAATATGTTTTAAAATTAATCATACAAGTCATTGTACTATAATTTATAATTAAAAATAAGATATAAATAAAAAAATATTGCAAAAATTATAATCTCATATATAGTATAGCTTTCATAATTATAAATAGTTATGGATAAAAAACTGTTATAAGGAATATATTCTATGGAAAAATTTTTCAAGCTTAAAGAGTATGGCACGAATGTAAGAACAGAGATAATAGCTGGTTTTACTACTTTTATGACAATGGCTTATATACTAGCAGTAAACCCTGGAGTTCTTAGTGCTACCGGTATGGATAAGGGAGCGGTATTTACAGCTACAGTAGTATCTTCAATAATAGCAACTTTGATAATGTCTTTATTAGCAAATCTTCCTTTTGCTTTAGCACCAGGAATGGGACTTAATGCTTTCTTTGCTTATACTGTAGTATTGGGTATGGGATATAGCTGGGAAACTGCTTTAACTGCCGTATTTATAGAAGGTATTATTTTTGTTGTTCTTACTATTTTTAATGTAAGAGAGGCTATAGTTAATAGTATACCGGTTAATATGAAAAGAGCTATTTCTGTTGGAATAGGATTATTTATAGCTTTTATAGGTCTTCAAAACTCTAAGGTTATAGTAAATAATGATGCTACTTTGCTTGGACTTGGTAATATCACTTCAGGAAGTGCATTGCTTGCTATTATAGGACTTATTATAACAGCAGTTTTATTAGCATATAATGTGAAAGGAGCGATACTTTTGGGAATATTTATTACAGCAATAATTGGTATTCCTATGGGACTTACAAAAATCTCTCCAGATGCAAGTTTTATTCCTCCTTCCTTAGAACCAATAGCTTTTAAATTAGATTTCAGTAATATATTCACTCCTAATATGTTTATAGTTCTGTTTACTTTTCTTTTTGTTGATATGTTTGATACAGTAGGTACATTGGTAGGGGTATGTACTAAAGCGGATATGCTTACAAAAAACGGAGAAGTTCCTAGATGTAAGCAGGCTTTATTTGCAGATGCTGTAGGAACAGTTGTAGGAGCATGTTTAGGTACTTCTACTGTTACTACTTATGTAGAGAGTGCTTCAGGTGTTGCTGAAGGCGGTAAAACAGGATTAACTTCGCTTGTTGTTGCTATATTATTTGCTGTTTCATTATTCTTATCACATATATTTTTAGCTATACCTTCTGCTGCTACTGCTCCTGCTTTAATTATAGTTGGATTATTTATGATGACACCTATATTGGAAATTAATTTCAATGATTATACTGAAGCAATTCCTGCTTTTATCTGTATAATATTTATGCCTTTCGCTTATAGTATAGCTGAAGGTATAACTTTCGGAGTATTATCATTTACTATATTAAAATTCGTTTCTGGTAAAAATAAAGATATATCATTATTAACTTGGATATTATCAGCACTTCTTTTAATTAAAATACTTATGCCTATAATACAGAAACATTTAGGATAATTAATATTTAATTGATTGATGTTAGTATTTAAACAGAGAGATTTTTATATCTCTCTGTTTTTAATAAATTGATCATAATTAAATTGTACGGAGATATTAAGATGAGCATGATGGCTAAAAAAGACAAAGATAAAATAGTAAGATTGGTAATAAATGGGCTTTGGGATAATAAGAATGTCGATTTAGAGTTTAAAAATAATACAATGATTTTAGTTGGTGAAAATGGTTCAGGTAAAACAACAATTTTGCGTATATTGTATGCAATTTTAAATAACAGAATTGATATCTTAAAAAAAGAAAAATTTAATTATTTCCAATTAACAGTTAATAATAAAATGTTGGAATTATCTCATAAAGATTTATATGATGAGGAAAAACTTCAGAAAATAACCAATGATTTATACGATGATGCAAAAGAAAAATCAGATGAAAATGATAATTACACAATTGATGATATAGTTTCTAATGATGATGACAAAGAACTATCATCAAATGATGATAATGAGTTAATTAATGTTGATAATATTTATTATGCATTATTAAAAGATATAGATAAAATTATTTTTTTTATAAAAAAAATTATTAGCTTTCCAGAATATTTGGTAATTAAAAATACTTCTTTACAACAAGAATTAGCAAATATAGCAAATCTATATGAATTAATAAAAGATTATGTTAGAGAAACTGGTATTAATGATATATTAAAAAGTGATAAAAAAGAATATAATTTATTTAATCTAAATACTAAGATATTATATTTTTCAATAAATAGAATGTTAGATAATAGTAATTCAGCACTTGAAGTTATTAAGAATGTTATGAATGGTGAAGAAAATGAAATACTAGATACAAATATTAATGTTTTGGATAGTCATATAAAACAATATCTTTATAAGATTAAGAATAAATTTGATGAAGAAATGAGAATATTTATATTCCGATGTTTAGATGATATTTTACAAGATAAATATAATGATATTGATTATGGTTCATTAGAAATTAATGAAGATGAAATTAATAAGTTATTAATATATGTAGACTCCACTGTTTTAAAAGAAGATGAAAAAAAGAGTATTAAAGATAGATTACTTAAAATAAAGACAGATACAACTATAGAGAAAAATGATAATAAAATATCATTATATTTTTATAAAAAAATATTAGAAATATGTAATGAAATAGAAGAATTAGAAGAAGTTGTAATAAAATGTTTTAATATTCTTAATAATTATTTATATGAAAAAAAGTTTGTATATAATAAAGGAAGTTTCAAATATAGTATTTTATCATACAAAAATAAAAAACTTTATTTAAAAGATTTATCATCAGGTGAGAAAAAAATAGTTCAAATATTTATATGGTTATACTTTATTAATAAAGATAAAGTGATAATTATTATTGATGAACCAGAATTATCATTATCTATTAAATGGCAGAAAAAAATACTTGTTCATATAAGAAAGTCGCCTAATTGTATTGGATTAATAGCTGCTACACATTCTCCTTTTATATTTGATAATGAAAAATTAGGACAATATGTGCATTATATAGGGGAGTCAATATATGATAATGAATAAACAAAATAAACCAAACCCATATATAACAAATATGAGCAAATCAATCAAATCTGCTCCTGTAAAATTTTTTGATATAGTTCAAAAATATAATAAAAATAATTATATATATATAATTACAGAGGGAGAAGATGATGTAGAATATTATGAAAGTATAATTTCTAAAGTTTATGGTGATAAAATTGAATATATGTATACTAATGGTAAGCCTGCAGCATTGAAATTGTATAATGATTTATTTAAAAATCAATATATGCAATACTCCAAAAAAAGAATATTATTTTTATTAGACAAAGATTTTTCTTATTGGAATAATTTAGTAGGAGAAAGACCAGAGCTTAATAATGTAAAAGATACAAATATATATATTACAGATAATTACAGCATAGAAAATAATTTGATAGAATATACTCTGTTTGAGAAAATATTAATTTACTATAACTATAATAAATTTAGTGAAGTATATTTTAATACATTATTATCTAATTTTAGAGATAATATGAAAGAAGTTATGGCTGATTCTATATTATTAGATAGAGCAAAACCAAAAAAGAAAGTTAATTTTAGTATTTCTAATGATAT
Source organism: Brachyspira hampsonii (assembly GCF_001746205.1). NCBI lineage: Bacteria > Pseudomonadati > Spirochaetota > Spirochaetia > Brachyspirales > Brachyspiraceae > Brachyspira > Brachyspira hampsonii. The sequence goes on along the minus strand of NZ_MDCO01000006.1, from coordinate 63,214 downwards.
AATGATTAATATGAATAATTTAACTGTTGCTATAAGTTATTCAATTCAAAGTTCTCAAACTGATATAAATAATCAAATTAATGCATTTAATAATAATAAATCAGAGTATTCTGTTAAAGGAAAATTAGAGTTGAAATTTTTAATTGAAATATATAAAAAATTAAGGATAAATTTTTTCCGTAAAATTAAAAATAAAAAATATAACAGTAAAAAATTAAAACAATCAAAGATGTTATTTTATTATTTTATAAAAAATGCTACTATTCCATATACTTTAAAAACATTTTTAGATAAATTTTTAATTAAAAAAATAAATTAATTTAATAAAGATACTGCTTTATATAATTAATTTTAATGCTAATTAATTTATAATAAAAAAATGTAATGAAGCTTTAAAAAACTCCCTTTATTATTTTAACTCCTTATATTACCTAAGCTAGGATCTTCTATATTATCTTCAGGAAGCATGTATATATTATTATTTTGATTGTTGTTTTGAGTATTATTATTTTGATTACTATCATAGCTATTGGTATTTTCATCTAAAGGTGTATAATAAAAATCTCCATCATCTTCTATCATAGTGTCATTGGTATCCTCATTTCTAACCGTACCCGTTCTAAGATGATCTATAGGACATTGGGTAGACAAATCAACATTTCCTCCAACAGTTAGAGGAGCAACATTTACACAGGTATGATTTCTAGGAAGACCTGAATCCTGACAAATTTCTACTACTAATACATCATCAGGTATAGGCCAATTAAATTCTCTTTTAGATTGAGGAGTAATTGCATTAAGATATTGAAAAGTTGCCAAAGCAGTAGTAGCTCCTCCTGTTACATTATTTGGAAGCAAATCATTTCTATCGCTGCCTATCCAAGTAATTGTAACTATTTCATCATTATATGCAGCAAACCAATTATCTCTATGTTCGCTTGTTGTTCCTGTTTTAGCAGAATATGAAGGATATTTAAAGCCGTAAGTATTAGCACTTCTATATGCGGTTCCTCCCGGTGCTATAACTTTCTGTAAAGTAGTATTTAAAAAATAATAAGATGATGGTGAAGTTGAACTTATTTTATGAGGCGTTCTATCAACCAAAGCTGTAACACTAAGTTCATTACCGTCTATATCAATTATTTTATCTACAATATAAGGCTCATATTTAATACCGCCATTAGCCAATGCACTATAAGCAGATGCCAAATTAAGAGGACTCATTTCCATAGTTCCCAAACCTATAGATAAAGCATTCGGTATATAAGCATTTTCTCCGAAAAACTCTCTTGAATGCTCTATGAAATAAGAAAGCCCTATATCATTTAATAATTTAACCGCTATTGTATTAATTGATTTTGATAAAGCTGTTTCTAAAGTCATTTCCCCTCTATACCTTCTGTCAAAGTTTCTAGGTGAGTATGCCGGCTTTCCTGTACCCTGAGGATAGCTGTAATTGGTATCAAGCATAGTGGAAAATGGCTGTGCTCCACCCTCAAATGCATATAAATATATAAAAGGTTTTATTACACTGCCTATTTGTCTTTTTGCCTGTACTGCTCTGTTAAATTGATTTTGCAATGTGTATCCGTCGCCTCCTATCATAACAAGTATTCCGCCTGTTTTAGGATCTATTGATACCATTGCACCTTGATAGCTTCTATTTGATGAACTAGTCTGTAAGTTTCTTATATTTTCTTTCATTACAGAATCTGCAACTCTATAATATCTTTCATTTACTGTTGTATATATTTTAAGACCGGATAAGGCAAGCTCATCTTTATTAAAATAATTTAATAATTCCTGTCTTACATATTCATTGACATAAGGAGTTCTATTTACTGTCATTTTCCATTGGGCACCTTTCACCTGCTTGTTTATATTAGTGTATTCTTTATCAAATAAAGCAAGTTCAGATTCCATAGTCTGTTTATCTATAATATTATTTTTCACAAGTCTTGATAATATCTGCTCTACTTTTTTCCTGCTGTTATCAGGATTATTGACTATAGAATAGTATGTAGGGTTAGGAAGCATGCCGACTAATATAGCATATTCTAATAATCTGCATTGTCTTAGAGGTTTATTGAAATAATGATTGGCTGCTGCTTCAAATCCGTAGTTTCCGTCTCCAAGATAAACAGTATTAAAATACATTGCTAAAATTTCTTTTTTTGTATATTTCTGTTCTATCTCTCTTGCCGCAAACATTTCAAAAAGTTTTCTTTCTATAGTTCTTTCACTTTTTGTAAATAATAGCTTAGCTAACTGCTGAGTAAGTGTAGAGCCGCCGCCGACTATTCTTCTTGTTAAAATAGTTTGTACACCTAAATAAGCTGTTCTGAAATAGTTAATACCTTTATGAGAATAGAATTTCTGATCCTCCATTAAAAGCAATGTTTGTTCCAAAAGAGGATTAATATCATCTACATTAACAACCTCATAAGCAGGAGGCATATATTCGCCTATCAATATATTATTTCTATCGTATATTTTTGTAGGAGGAGAATCCCCAAAAGGATTTAAAGGATTAAAATATCTTATCCTTTTTTCATTACCTCTTATAACTATTATATCATAGTATTCTTCAAGCATAGCCATACTTTGATCTCTTCTGGCCACCCAATCTTTATATACGCCGCCTACAAAGTATATTCCAACTATGCCTACTGCAACAAATACAAATAAACATATAATAAAAATAGTTAGTATAAATTTTTTTAATTTGGATTTTTTCTTTTTAACACCGTTATTGTTATTTTCTTGTTTGTTTTTCTTAAACATTTAGCACCATATTAACATAATTATATTATACTATATATGATACTATAATATATATAACATTGCAAGCGGAATTTATTTAGATTTTTTATTATTCATAATAAAGTTATAATTGACTTATACATTTTTATATATTAAACTAAATAAAAAATAGTCTTTAAGTGATACATTATGAAGAATTTTCAAGCTAAATCATTATTAACTGTAGCAATTTTATCAATAATAACATGCGGTATATATTTTATTTATTGGATTTATGTTACAACAAATGATGTTAATAATTATATGGAACAGGAATATATTAACCCAACATTGAGTCTAGTTTTATCAATAATAACATGCGGATTATTCTCTATATATTGGTTTTATAAATATGGAACAATAGTATTTAATGATATGAGTAAAAAGGCTGAATTAGACAGTTATGGTGAAAATGCTGTTGTTTTGGCTATACTGCTATTTATACCTTTTGGATATATTTATTCTATTATAGCTCTTCAATCTAAACTTAATATTATTTTTACTAAATATTCAGATAATGATTCAGAATAATAGAACATAGTAAAATATTATTAACCTAATCAGCACTTGGGCGGGTGCTTATAAATTCTATATAAGCATTTAAGGAAATTTAAATATAATTTTCTAAACAAGCTAAAAAATATAAAGGGCGGGGTCTGTAAGTAAAATTTTTTATTTTCTCATTATGAACTTTAGAAGCATACATTAAAGGTGTCTCTCCATCCTCATTTGTTACATTTATATCTGCACCTTTTTGTATTAGAAGTTCTGCCACTTTTATATTATGAAGTTTGGAAGCAAATATAGAGTTACTGCAGTATAAACTACAATAACCCTTTATATGTTTTATTATTCATAATTAATATTTTTATTTCATTATACCCCATTCTTTCCATAATTGAACAGTGTAATTTTCTTCTCTTTGAGAAGTAGAATTAAATAAAGACTCATTATTAATATTTATAGAAGCTCTTCCGTCTCCATAACCCCATTCATGATCTTTCCAGAATGTAAAAGGACTAAAAATAAATTCTTGCAATTTTTGCTCATCTAATAAGATATTAACAAATAATTGCGGATTTTGATCAATAATATTAAATAGTTCAGGGTTATTTTCAAGAACTGTGAATAATTCAGGATTGTTTTTTAAATTATTAAACAGTGCATCATCTTTAGAAGCAAATAATTGGGCATTATTTTCTAAGAAATAAGCACGTTTACCTTGCTTATATTCATTTATAATCTCCTTTATGGCTTCTACTATCTCTTTAAGACTAGCATACTCTTTTTCATTTGGTGTATTATATGAAGCCTGACCATAACAGAATAATGAGAATAATAAAACAAATAGAAACAAGAAAATTATAAATTTTTTCATTCTTTTTCTCCTTATAATGAATAATTATATTTATAATATATATTTTATTAATAATAAATAAAAAGTCAATATATATTATAAAACCAAATGATAATATTGCTGTAAAAAAATAAATGTAAAAGTAGAAATTTGTTTTAATTAAAAAAAATTACTAATTTTTATTCATATTATAAAATATTTATATATTATTATATATATTTTTTAAAATTATTTTGTAAGTCTATATAATTTATTAGTTGGCTAACTATACTTTTTTAATTAAGCCTGTGGAAAGTTCAGGAATATAAATAAAACCATTAACTAAATCTATATAAATCGGAACAGAGGTTAGAGCAGTAGAACCTATTGCAGACACTGTTTATGTACAAAAAAATACTAAATGGGATAAAAATCCTTATAAAGTATCAGTTGCTGCTGTATTGGGTATAACTGCTAACAGTGATATAGTTACTTTATATGTTGAACCTTCTTTAGGTTATACTGCTGCTTATGATGGAAAACTAACTGCTAACGCTGTTGGCGGTCCTACTGATCCTAAAGTAAAACATAGCTTAGCTTGGGGTGCTTATACAGAGCTTTATATCAGACCTACTCAAGACTTAGAATGGTACTTCGAGATGGATGTTAATAACAGCTGTGAAGTATATTATATGCCTCCGAATGCTAAAGATGGAAAAGATGCAATTCATGGCTTTGTTCATGGTTCGCAGATAAAAACTAGATATAATTAAAAATAGAAAGGCTATAAGCCAATACTTTGCGTGCTGACGAAGTATGCACAATTTACAGGCTACATAGTAATAATAAAAAAGTGAGCCAATCCATCTAGTGAGTTTGCTCACTGACTTATTTAAGGCGAAGCGAACATAACAACAACCAAGCGAGCTAAGCCAGCTAGTGAGTTTACTCACTAGCTTATTTAAGGCGAAGCGAGCATAACAACAACCAAGCGAGCTAAGCCAGCTAGTGAGTTTACTCACTAGCTTATTTAAGGCGAAGCGAGCATAACAACAATAGGAAACAATATGAATATAGGGGCTGTAAGATCAATTCCTACAATGTTTATTCTAAACTTCTTTACTTTAGGAATATACCATTACTATTGGGTTTATTATATTACTTTAGAAGTAGAGAAGTTTACAAAAAGAAAAGATATATCCCCTGCTTTGGAGCTTTTACTTTCTGTTATGACTTGTAATCTCTATACAATATATTGGTATAATAAATACGGAAATATTATTCATAAAGAAATAGCGTTAAAAATAGATGAAAATGATAAAGACGATAAAACTCAAATAGTTATGACTGCAAGTATTATTGTATTATTAGCAGGAGTTCCTATTATAGGAGCTTTAATATTTGCTTTTGTTACAGGAGTACTTGTAAGCGGTATGGCTTTAGCTTATAGTGATTTCAACTTTATTGATTTAATTGATAACCCTGAAGCATTATTAATATTTTTGGGTACTATATTTGGCGGTTTTATTATTATTTTTGTAATTACTGCCTCTTTGATTATTCCAGATATAATTATGCAGAAAAAATTAAACTCTATATGGGAAAAAATTAGAAGTAAAAAATACAATAACAAAATAGATTAACCCAAATAAAAGCATTGCAAATGAAATATAATACTAAGCTATTTTAATGAAAAAATAATATTGTTTTAAATTTCATATATTATTAAAAGATATTGGAGTTCTAATAATGAATAGAAAAAAAATTTCAATTATTTCAATTATAGAAAAAATATTGGTATGTTTTGCAGGAATAGCTTTAACTTTTGAGGGGGTAGTAGGATTCTTTTCTTTTATTAATACAAGAAATTATATTCATACTGTAGGAGTGGTTGAAAAGTTAGATAGAAAAAAAATAGTATATAACCCTAGAAAAATTAGATATAAAAAGGTAATGGTAATAAGTTATGAAGCTGATAATCATGGAACATTATATGCTGCTTTAAGAAGTCATTATCCATTTAGAAAAGTAGGCGATGAATTGCCTTTATGGTATGATCCTGATGAACCAAAAAATATAAAACTTCCGATTTCTGATAGTATTTCTTATATATTAAGCATTGTTATAGGATTGCTAATAATTTATTTTGGAATTTATATTGTAAATAAAAAATAAATAGTTATACTGCTGTTTTTATTTAAATTTTATTTTTAGTGTTATGCACTCTTAAGTCAGCAATCTAATATTTTTTATTCCTTTAATTTTTTAAAATTATAATTAAGATATATATAACAATTTATTGCAAAAATGCCAAACTATAATATACTATCATTTATTTATGAAAAAAACTGTTTTATTTTTTGCTTTAATTCTTATTATGGTGGCTAATCTTTACCCTCAAGTTTTCAAACCGTTTAGAAAATTATATACTATACAAACAGAAAAATTTGAAATAATCTTTCCTATAGAGTCCAGAAGAACAGCTGAGAATCTGGCAAAAGTAGCGGATGATATATACTATAAATATTCTAAAATTTTAAATAGCACAGTAAGAGGAAAAATACCTATAACTATCACTCCAGACTTTAATATTTTTAATTCATCAGCAATGATAATACCATATTCAACACTGATTCTATATGATACTAATATGGACGAAAATTTCACTAGTTATAATAATAACTTTGAAACAGTATTTATACATGAACTTACTCATTTACTAACTATGGCATCAGAAAATACAGGGCTTGCAACTAAGGTGATGGGAAATTGGGCTTCTTTTGTGCATCTTAATGCTATGCCTTTTATGATAGAGGGTGCTCCTGTGAGTATGGAAAGTTTTACAGGACTTGGAAGGGCTAATGATCCGCTTATTAAACAGAGATTAAGACAGGATATATTTGAAGGCAATTTTAGAACGCCAATTCAAACATCTTATTTATGGAGTAAAAGCCCTTATGGAGATGTATATTATGAATATGGAGGACTTTTCTCAAAATATCTGCAGGAAAGATTTGGAATGGAGAAATACAATGAGTTTTGGAAAAAAATGCAGACTAGTCTTAGCTTTTCATTTCTTATTTATAACTCTGGAGTTTACGGATCTTTTAAAAAAGTATATGGAATAAAATTTACTGAGATATGGTCGGACTTTCAAAACTATTTGGTGCTTACAAATATTAATCCAAGCGAAGAGTTAAGAGTAAATGATAAAGAAACTTTTATTAATGATATTGCATCATACAATGATACTTTATACTATATAGACGGAGATATTGGAGCATTATATTCATATAAAGAAAAAAGAAATAATGAAAATAATAAAAAAGATTTGAAACTTGAGTTTTTAATAGATAAAAGCTCTGAAAGTTTGGATATATCAAAAGACGGAAGCAATGCCTTAATAGTGTCATATATGTATAACGGAGGACTTTATAAATACATTGTAAAAGAATATGATTTAAATAAAAAAACTAGAACTAAAAGAAAATGGTTTGATATTCAGTATGCAAGATATTTTAGAAATGGGATTATAGGAATATCAAAGGATCTGCATAACTCTATTTTAGTGTACATAAATGAAAACGATGAAAAAGAAATTTTATTACAGGCAAATGATAATTTCGGATACGGTTTTCCTGCGGTTATTGATGATAATAATATAGCATTGATAGTTACAGATAACGGAGTAAAACATATAGCAGTATTTAATTATAATAACAAAACATTAAAATATATTGATACAAAGGATAATACTCTTAACTATGTACGCTATTTAAAATACTCAAATAATAAACTTCTTTTTTCGTATAATAATAATGACAGATTTTATAAGCTAGGAGAAATTGATTTAGACAATAACAGCATTAAGCTATACACAAAAGACTATTCAGGAGGAGTATTTTCTGCTGTATATGCTGGAGAGAGTATTTATTATAAAGGAAGATTTTCAGAATTTGACAGGCTTATGAAATATACAGACGATACATCTCAAACAAAAAATTTCACATACACTGATAAAACAATTAATAAATATGAGTTTACTCCTCAAATGGAGCTTGGCAATTATAATAGTTTTAAATATTTTAGGCCTTGGAGCATGTGGGTTCCTCTGCCGCAGATGAGTGATAGTTTTCCTTTTCTTATAAATGGGCTTGGTATATTATCTGTAGTATCTTCGCCTTCTGCAAATAATTTGGCTTTAATATGGCTTGGATATGATATACCTTCCAACTTTCTGCAAACAGAATTATCAGTTACATCTTTTAGTATGATTTATCCTTTGTACTTCGGATTTAAAAGCGATGTTGTATATTCTTCTTTAAATTATTGGAGATTGAATAGTTATCTTTCTATGAAGTTTGAGCTTAATACAGAAAGCGATAAATTATATTTTAATATTGAACCTACGATTTCAGGGGCTTTATTTTCAGAATTTGTTAATCCTCAAACCAATACATCATCAGCATTTACTTGGAAATATTCTTCTTGGACTTTAAATGTTTCTCTCAAAGCGTCAATGATATTCAGAGTAAGAACCGACAAACCATATAGAGATGATTTAGTTAATCTTACAGTTATTCCTACATACTCTATTAAATATAATAAATTTGCAATAGATTTCAGCACAAAGTTTCAAACAAGATATGTTCCTATAAGAGCAAGTTTTTATGGTTCTTATGCGTTCTATACAAATACAGCATTTGATGGAAACTCTACAGTATTCGGATCAAGAGAAGTAAGTGCACCTGAGGAATTTTATGCTTATGTAAAAAATAAAAAATATAAATCAAACTATTTTTTAGGCGGTGATGTTGAAATTTTAGGTTATTTAAGTTCTCATTTTAATTTAAGTCATATATATTTTGATAATTTTTTTGCTTCTATTTTATATAGATTTGCTTATTTCTCAAAAGAATACATGCATTCTGCAGCTTTAAAAGTAGGATTTGATGCAAGCATTCCTATATCAGGTTATCAAAATATTGTAACAGGGGAACCTTATATATTATTAGCTTTAAGACTTCCTACAACTTTAGATAAAAATGCGATAGTGAATTATCCTACTTTAAATGATTTATATGTAGGTTTCGGATTTCAGATGTCTTGGTAATTAATTCTATAAATTTAATAAAAACTTGGGTGGGCGTTAATAAGTTAAATAAAAATAAAAAAGAAAATAAATATTATAATGCATATTAAAGTATCGAGCCTAGAGGGTGGGAATTAGAATAAAGCCAAAAAATTAAAAACTTTTTCTCAATCCCCGCCCTTTATAATTTATTGCTTTACTTTGAATTTTAGCTTTATATTTGTTTTATTGTTTAAATAACATCTGTTAGCACCCGCCCAAGTGCATTTTTAATTTATTGCCTATACACCGCACGGTAAACGAAACAAAAAATATAAATCTAATAATAATACAATTTTTACTATAACTTTAAAATATATTCTGCGTGCGTTGCTAATTACAGCTTGGGTGGGTGTTAATAAGTTAAATAAAAACAAAAAAGAATTTTATTGTCTTTGGTTAAAATATTTGGAAACTTTTAATCATGTAATTCGTCTAATTATTATATATTAAAATTGGTATTAGGAGAAAACTATGAAACGCGTTATTCTAGTTGTTTTTATTACAGTTGTATTATCTGTATCATTATTCGCTGAAAGAAAAAATTATTATTCTAGTAATGAACCTTATACTTACTTTATATATAATGAAGATTCTCTTACTAAAGAACAATTATATAAAATAATGGAATTAAAAAAAGAATATCAGCCTAAAATCTCAGAATTAAGAAAAAAAATGTATTTGGAAAGAAATAAAATAAAATTAGAAATGCATAAAAGAAATCCTGATGAACTCATTATTAATAATTCAATAAATTTTAATATGGAGTATGCTAAAGAATTAAGAAAGATAGCCAATGATTTTCTTCAAAAATATAATGAAATAAAAAATAATAAATAATTCATACATAAACAAAACTAAGCCTTATAAAAAGAAGAGATAATCAATTTCTTCTTTTTTTATATAAAATTATTTTTTATATTTAAATAAATTGTTTTTACATATATAATATAATTGCTGATTTTATAATTTATAAAAAATTGAAGGAATACAAGAAAAATAGAAAATTACAATATGAATTATTATAATTTTATTCATAATATGAGAGCAGATTCCGGTCTTTCATTTCTTAAAAAACTCAATTTTGAAACATTAGAAAATAATGATTTATTTTTTTATGATTTAACTGAAAAACTAAAAAATGATAAGATATTAAATATTCGTTATAATGATACGGCAATACTTCCGCTGCTTGTAGATTCTTATATAGATGAATGTGCCTATAACGGTGATAATGAAAGTTTTGAGAATGTTATAGGAAGTATAAATTCAATACTTATAAAAAACAGTAATAATTTATACGCTAGAAATAAGGCGGCATTTTTATATTATACTAAATATATTTATGATTATGATGATATTTATTATGATATAGCATCAGATCATATAGAAAGAATAATTCATTATAATAGCGAAATTAGTCATTTTATTTCGGCAATATTAAATCATTTTAAATACACGATAACTAAAAATAATGAATATTTTAATAAAGCATTAGAATCGTACAAAGAAGTATTAAATTTAATAGGCAGTGATATAAATTTAAGCTATAATATTTTTTCACTCTATAAATGTAAGTATTCAAATGCTGAAAAAGAAAAACATTTTAATATTGCGGCAGAGGAATATTTACAAATATTAGATTTTGATAATGATAATATATTTGTTTTAGATCATATAGCTGAATTATATAAAGATCAATTTATTTTTACTAAAAATCCTGATTATTATTTGCTTTCTATAAATTATTATATAGATTTGTACTATACAAGTAATGATATTAATATTTTACTTAATGTCGGTTTTTTACATACTATTATGTTTAAGTATAGTAAATACATACATTTTTCTGATGATGCTGTTTCTGTTTTAAAAAAGATAGAAGAGGTTAATAATCCTAATAATATATTATATATTCTTTTGGGATATATCTACTGTATGAGATATAGTTTAACTCAAAATAGTGAAGACTTTTCTTCAGCTATGAATTATTATAATGAAGTTAAAAATTCAGATAATAGTTCATATTATTTTATAGCACATATTTATATTTTATGCTATAAAAATACAAAAGATGAATTATATTTTAATGCTTCTTTGTCGGCATTCAATCATTTAGATACAGATGATACAGATATATTAAATTCTATTGCCTATTTGTATGAATGCCGATTTTCAATAACTAAAAATAAAGATGATTTTGATAATTCTTTATTTTATTATAATAAAGCACTTGCTATAGACCCTGATTATTTTTATACATATATTAATAGATTTGAACTATACAGATTGGCATTTTTATATTTTGATGATGTGAATTATTTTAAATTTGTTATTAATGATTATGAGACTTTATTAAATGAAGGACAATTAGATAATGATAATGTATTAAATTATTATATGAATTATAATTTGGGCTGCTTTTATCATTTTTTATACAGTAATAGTTTAGACGATAAGTTTTCATGCTCTGATAATAATTTAAGAGATGAATTTTTTAGTAAATCATTATTATTTTTCAGCCATTCAAATTCATTCATTGCTGTAAGCGATCTTTATAGGCTTAGATATATTGAAGATCATAACAGCGATAAATACTTTAATTTATCATTGTCATATATAGAAAAACATTTTAATATTTTCAGATATGATATCAGAAATTTATCACAGAAAGCTATACTCTATTACGAGGCGTACAAAGTAAAAAAGGATATAAAATATTTTAATACTGCTTTGGAAAATTTTAATTATGCTTTAGAGATAAATGAATATGATAAAACATTATATTATAATTTGGCACTTCTTTATCATTTACAATTATTAGAAAGCAGTTTTGAGAATTATCAATCAGCTGAAAAAAATTATCTTAAGGCTATTGATATTGACAGTACATATTATACTGCATTTGAGAATTTGGGATTTTTGTATAATAATCTCTACAGTAATTATAATGTTGAAGAAATTTTTAATAATAGTTTATCCTGCTTTGAAACTGTATTATACAATAATCAACAATCATTAATATCATTAGAAGGATTAGGTGATGTATATTATTTAAAAATTTCTAATAATACTTTTGATAAAGAAAGCAAATATGAATATATTATGAAATCTTTAGATTATTATGATTCATCTTTATATAATGGTGCAGGTATAGATATTATTTATAAAAAGTTAAGCAATATTTATTTTATATTGTTCAGCGAATACGATGACAAAATTATTATAAATGATTATTTTGATAAATATATTAATCTTCTTCCTCAAAATAGAATTCTTGCCAATAAATATTTATTTATTTTAAATAATGTTATGTATGATATTCATAAAAATAATAAATATCTGATAAAGGCTGGTAAATGTCTCAGCAGTTTTAATATAGATATATTTTCTATAAGATTATGCATTGATTTTTTTAAACATTTATTTTTTATTACCAAAAGAATAAAATATGCTTTATTTTCATTATTTTATTTGGAATATATCATTAATATAGAAAAAAATAATATAGATTATTATTTTGATATGGGAGTGATGCATTATCAAATATTTCTTAAAACTAAAAATTATGAATATGCTGTAAACTCTTTTCATTGCTACAGCAGAGTTTTGGATATAAACTCTAAATATCCTAAATGCAATTATAATAGAGCACTAATCTTAAAGCATTTATTTGAAAAGACTTCAAAAATGTATTTTATAGAAAATGCTTTTGATAATCTTATATCTTCTGTAAATCTTGGAAATATAGAAGCATATTCACTTATGGGAGATATATATTTACTATTATATAAAAGAGAAAAACCAGATGAAGAATATTTGGACAGAGCTATATGTAATTATAATCTATCTATAGAAAATAATTATTACGGCAGGAATGATTATGAAGTTTATTTTAGTTTAGGAATATGCTATTATTTTAAATATAAAAAACATAGGAAAGTAAATGAGTATTTTAATAATTCTTTATATTACTATAAGAAAGCATTGACTATCAATAAAAAAAATATCAAAATAAAAAGGTTTATTAAATATCTTCAAATAATTAAAAAAATTCCTCATTCATAATCATAATAAATTAATTTGATTTAAATAAATTATAGGTATATAATAGTAAACATAATATATTGATTTTATTATAAGGGGTAGTAATATGAATTTTAATTTTTATATGCCTAGTAAAGTAATATTTGGATGCGGTTCATTAGAAAAGCTGCATAAACAAAAATTACCCGGCAAAAAAGCATTAATAGTTACAGGCGGTACATCCGTAAAAAAATACGGATATTTAAAAAGATTGGAAGAGCAATTAGATAAAGCAAATGTAAATTATGTTTTATTTGATAAAATACTTCCTAATCCTATTAAAGATCATGTAATGGAAGGTGCTGCTTTAGCTAAAAAAGAAAACTGTGATTTTGTTATAGGAATAGGCGGCGGAAGCAGTATGGATTCTTCAAAATCTATTGCTATAATGGCTGCAAATGACGGAGATTATTGGGATTATATATTCGGCGGTACAGGTAAAGGTAAGCCTATACCAAATGATCCTTTACCAATAGTTGCAATAACTACAACTGCAGGTACAGGAACAGAAGCAGATCCTTGGACTGTTATTACCAATGGAAATGAAAAAATAGGATTCGGATATGAAAAAACTTATCCTTATCTTTCTATAGTAGATCCTGAACTTATGAAAACAGTTCCGCCAAAACTTACTGCTTATCAGGGTTTTGATGCTTTATTCCATAGTACAGAAGGTTATATAAATAAAATAGCTAGTGAAATGAGTGATTTATTCGCTTTAAAGGCTATAGAACTTATAGGGAAAAGTTTAGCAGATGCTGTTAAAGATGGAAATAATATGGAAGCTAGAGAGAATGTTGCTATGGCTAATACTTTATCTGGTATAGTGGAAAGCACTTCAAGCTGCACTTCTGAACATTCTATGGAACATGCTATGAGTGCTTATTATCCTAAACTTGAACATGGTGCAGGACTTATTATTATTAGTAAAGAATATTATACAGTTATTGCTAATTCACATGACTGTGATGAAAAAATGATTAATATGGCTAAGGCTTTAGGTAAAAAAGATGCTAGTAAAGCTATGGATTTTGTTGATGCTTTAGTTGATTTACAAAAAGCATGCGGAGTTGATAATTTGAAGCTTTCAGATTATGGAATGAAAAAAGAAGATTTACCAGCTATAGCTAAAAATGCTAAATTTGCTATGGGAGGATTATTTGAATGCGATCCTCATAATTTTACAGATGAAGAAGTTTTAAGTGTATTAGAAAAATCTTATAAATAATCTTATGCATTAATTTTATAACAAATAAAAGCTATAGTAAAAATACTATAGCTTTTGTTTTGCAATTATATTATAATTTTTTTATAAAACATATTGTATTTTAAAAAAAAATTGTTAAATTTAATAATTTATTTATCAAAAATTTTAATTATTTGTTACTATATATATAATAATATTTATTTATTCTAAATAAATTTTTATTTTGGAGAATAATAATATATGAAAAAAATAAACAGCTTAGCATTTAGAATGCCTTTTGTTATATGTATTATGGTTGTGGTTATAATAATAGCAATGCTTATATCTTCTATTAGAATAGGAAGTAAAGGGATAAGCGACAGTAAACTTGGAGGATTTAACAGTACCATAGCAGGATATGCTTCTGTTTTAGATACTTGGTTTGACTTAGAAAGCTCCCTAATAAATACTTATGCAGTAACTCCTGTAGTTATCAGATATTTAGAAGGAAATGAAGCTATTACATCAGAATTATTATTAAGTACAATAAAGAATTTTAAAAACAATAATTTGTATATAATTAATATTGGACTTGCTGATATCAATGGAAATATCATTGCTGATTCTGTATCATCTGGACTTGTAGGAAGGAATTTAAAAGATTATATTCAGCAGACTTGGTCTAAAGTATCTGCTAATAATGATGAAATTGTATACGGAGATATTTTAATGCAGTCAGAAGTAACAGGTAAATGGGCTATGCCGGCTGTAAAACTTGTGAAAGACGCTAATAATCAAAATATAGGATATATATATGTTCTTCTAGATTGGTATATTATGCATCAAACACATTTTTCTAATATAGATTTAGGGGAGACAGGCGGACTTTTTATAACTAGTGAAAATCTTTACAATATAATGGATTCGAAATATGAAAATATAGCCAATATGGAAATTAATCCTATATATAAGCAGGCTTTCGCAGGTTCCGGAAGCGGAATAATTACTTATGATGTAAATGGAGATCAAAGAACAGCCGCTTATTATAAGATGAAAAGCAGACCTTGGATAATAGCATTAGCTATGATGGATTATGAAATATTTTCACAGAATACAAAATTAATAATAGCAAGTGTAATAATAGGGATTATATCAATAGTCGCTCTTGCCATATTTGTAAGTTTATTTATTGGAACTATAACTAAACCGCTTGAAATAGTAGTTGAAGAGGCTCAGGAAATAGAGAAAGGTGATTTAAGCAATATTAAGCAGCGTATAAAACCTAGAAAAGATGAAATAGGTGTTTTATCAAAATCATTTGTTAGTATGAGAAGAAAACTTGCTGAAACTATAACAGAAGTTAATACTGCCTCTAATAATATAGTAAAAGCCGCTCAGGAGTTATCGCAGGGAAATATTGATTTATCAAGAAGAACTGAATCTCAGGCGGCAAGTCTTGAAGAGACTGCAAGTTCTATGGAAGAGATGGCATCTACAATAAAATCTTCTACCGATCATGCTGTTGAAGGTAATAATATGATGCTTGCTTCAAAAGAGGCTGTTGAAAATGCCGGTAAAATCATTGCTGAAACTACAATAAATATAGAAGAGGTTTATGAGGCTAGTACAAAAATTAAAAATATAACTAAAATTATTGAAGACATTGCTTTTCAAACTAATATATTAGCTTTGAATGCCGCGGTTGAGGCAGCAAGAGCAGGAGATCAAGGTAAAGGGTTTGCTGTAGTGGCATCTGAAGTTAGAAACTTAGCACAAACTACACAGTCATCTGTTAAGGATATTACTGCTTTAGTTGATAATACAAATGAAAAAATTAGTAAAGCTACAGAAACCGCCCGTCAGTCCCAAGACATATTTATCGATATTCAGCAGAAAATAGAAGATACTGCTAGAATAATGCAGGATATAAGTGCTACTGCTATGGAACAGCAGACAGGTGTAGATCAGGTTAACAAGGCCGTGGCTCAAATGGATACCGTAACTCAGAATAATGCTTCTTTAGTACAGGAAAGTGCTGATACCTCTGAATCGCTTCTTGCTCAGGCAAATGCTCTTAAAGATACTGTTAGTTTCTTTAAATTAAGTGATGATGATTTAATGAAAGGAAATACAGTAAAAGTAAAAAAAGAACCTAAACAAGAAATAAAAATTGAAAATACAAAAAAACAAGACTTCAGTAAAAAAGAAACTATAAAAAAAGATATTGCCAAAAAAGAATTGAAAGTACCGCCTTCTATAGAAAGGGAGAGAGAGATGGAAGCCAAAAAACAAGATAATACTATAGTTAGAAATGATGAGTTTGGTTCTACATATTCTTCAACTTCTAATGAAATGACAGATGATGGCTTTGCTTCATTCTAAAAATAATTTTAAAGCATCAGGTATCATAAATACTTGATGCTTTTATTTTTATATTATTTTTAAATTTCTTACGAACACAACGCACGGTGAATAAAATTTAAAATATATGATTATTAAAAATTCTAATTTAAATAATAAATAAGAATTTTCTTACCGTGCGTTAAATAAACTCTAAATTTAATAATCACTTGGGCGGGTGCTTTAATTTCTAAATACCGCATCAAAATAAATTAAAATTATAATTTCAAAGTTAAGCAGAAAAAATAAAAGGGCGGGGTATGTAAATTAAGTTTTAAAATTTAATTACACTTGCCCACCCTTTAGAATTTGTAATTTATTTTGTAATTTTTGTTTTTTATTTCTTTATTGTTTTATTAGAAATTATAGCACCCACCCTAGTTATTTTTAAATTTGTTATGTACACAACGCACGATGAATGAAATTTAAAATATATGATTATTAAAAATTCTAATTTAAATAATAAATAAGAATCTTCTCACCTTGCGTTAAATAATTTTATTAAATATAGAACTAATAATGCTTATAATTCCTTATATTTTTTACTATTAATATAAACATATTAAGGAGTTCTTATTATGTCTTTTGATTTTAAACTGATAGTAAGAGATAAATATTCAGAAGAAATTTTTGATATTATAAATATAGGGCAAAGTATTAAGGCTGATGATATAAAAACAGATTATAAAGTAACGGACGGAAGCAGATCATATTCTATAAAAACAGGTATAGGAAATATTTCAAGCGGAAGAGCTTTTAATATAGGAATTCCTATTTATGAATATAAAAATGAATTAGGTTCTTGGATAAGAATAGAAGAACAGTATACTAAATATACAAGCATGATTTTATCAAGTAATGTTAAAAGATATTTCATAAGAACTATATTTGAAGATGAAATTTATGAAGCAGAATATATTATGAAATCTGTAGGGGGATATAATATAAAATATATAAATAATCTTGGAGTTGTAGATATATCCCTTGAGGCATTGGATAAGGTTTTTCTAAGACAAAAAGAAGAAGAATATGAACTTCCTATTATAGAAGAGAATAAACAGGATATAAATTACAAATCACTAAGTTTGGTGCCTGTTCCTGTGAATTTTAATTTAGAGTTTATTGTAGTAGGAGGAACATTAGAATTTTTATTTGCCAATAGACAAAACTTCGGCATACAATTTAGCGGTGAACTAAGAAATGGAGTTTATAATATAGATTTTGATGGAGAGAGATTGAATGTAAATGGGGCTTCATATAATTATAAAGGAGTGCAGCCTGAATTAAATGTTGGTAATAATGTATTTTATTTAGAAAGTAATCAAACTTGCGTTAAGGCCTCTATCAGATATAAAAGAGGAATTTTAATATGATTAAAAGAAAGCCTTATCATTTTTTAAGAAATAAAATATATAAACTTCCTCCTGCTCCTTATATTAATTTTGAAGAATTTGCTACTTATATAAAAATTAATGGAAATATATATTCAGAAAATACATACAATACTTATTCAAGTTATGAGTTTAAAGTTAATAAAAGAGGAGGCGATGTAAGCAAAGTAAGTTTTAGCACTCCTCTTAATTATTTTAATATCAATGATAAAGTTGAATATTATCTCAATGGTAAGAAAAGATTTGCAGGATATATTGAAAGTATAGATAATGCGGGGCTTAATTTAAGTATTATTCCTATATGGGGAAGACTTCTTCATCAGTATATACAAGGCGATTTAATATTGGAATCAACCAAAGGAGCATTGGATATAGTTTTATCTTTAAGAGAAAAAATTGAAGAGATGAATATAATATTTGATGAAAAAAATATTACTCTTAATAATGATAAAGAAATAACAATGTCTTTCAGCGGAAAAAATATTTCTGATATACTTGATGAGGTAGAGGAAAATTTATCTGATACTTGGTGCTGGGGTGTAGATTTTGACGGATATTTTTATTTCAAAGAATTTTCAGATATACCTGCTAAAAAATTAAATTGGTATAATAATGATTTTTCAGACAGCGAATATGAAGAAGATTCTGCCGATTTAGTGAGCCGTTATATTATCAAGATGAAAGATACAATTACAAATGAAGAAGGTAATGAAGAAGAAGTATATAGGACGCTCCCTAAAATAGTAGGTGCTGATAAACTATATCCTCCAATACCATTAGAACAAGAAATAGGAATAAAAACTGATATATTTGAAATAGAGTATAAATTAGAAAATTATGATTTAGCTTATCAGTTTGCTTATCAATTTTTAACTAATCAAAACAAAAAAGAAATAGTTAAAATAAAAACTCTTAACATCAAAAACTATGATTTGAATATTAATGAATGTATAGAATGCATATTAAAGCCAACTAATAACTTTTATCAGATTATAGATTTTAATGATTTCACAGAAACAGAAAGCAGATTAAATGAAGTTTATTCATCAGATATCATAGACATTGATGCTAGTATAGAATATAGAAAATATCCTAATTATAAACAGCAGCAGTCTGTTGCTCTTACAGATATAGATAAATATTATAAACAGATTTGCAATCAAAGTTATAATATTACAAAGATAGTGATATTTTTTTCTGATGGCATTCAAGATGACAGCATTAAATCATCAAATGTATCAGCGGTATTTCAAATAGAGGATAAAGAACATTTTCAAAGAAAGTATTTTACTAATGGATTCGGTGTATTTGATGTAAGAGGATATGATAAAAGAAATATTATAATAACTTCAGAGAGAGGCAATATTTTATATGATAAATTCATTTGCTTTTTTGATATAGGTTCAAGGATAGCAGATATGAATATACGGACAATAGATTATAAATTTGAAAAAAATTCTCTTAATATAGATTTAGAACTTGCCAAGATGAATATTAATCTTACCAATTATTTATATAATCAGGAAGAGCGAAGAAAAAATCTTGAGAGAATATTAAATAATAGCGGTTTTTAATTATATTTAATGAGAGAGGTTTATAAATATGAACAGCAATCTAAATAAAAATATTTCTGATACTAATAAGGAATTACAGAACATAGAAGAAAGTATAAAGAGAATAAATTCAGTATATGAAACTTCTTTGTTTTTTAATGATTCATCAAAAACATTTAATGATTTTACAAGTTCGGCAGAAGAAGCAAATAAAGCGATAGATAATACATCATCTTCTATAAACTCTCTTGATGAAAGCATTAAAAGTATTAATATAAAAAATTTTACTGACGGTATAAAAGATTCTATTTCTAGTGTATCAAGCATATATAAAGATTTAAGTGCAAGTTTTTCAGATTTTTTTCATTATGATTTAAGCTCTTATGATAATGCAATAGAAGAAGCTAAAAATAAATTGCAAGAGTTTGATGATTATCAAAGAGAGTTAAGAGAAAATAAAAAAACTCAAGACGATGAGGATTATGAAAACTATTTATCAAGACTTGATGAAGAGCTTGAACTTGCTATTGAAAGTAAAGATGCTATGAGTGCTGAGGCTATACGAATAAAGCAGGAAGAGTTAAAGAAAAAACAGGATAAAGAAAAAGAAGATTTACAAAAAGAAAAAGAAATACAAACTCAAAGGGAATTATTAGAAAAAGAATTGGCACAGGCAGAGTATAATAAAGCTTATGCTGAGTGGGATAATGAAGTAAAACTAGCAGAAATGGAAAAAGCAAAAGCTATAGCGGATGCAGTTTTAATACCTTCTCTTGCTATAGCACAATCTGCGTTGGGAGTAGCCGCTTCATTTGCTCAGGGAGGTCCAATTGGTTTTGCAGCTGGTCTTGTAATATCTGCTACTGCTATATCATCTGCAATTTCTGCTGCTTCCGGTATTGTATCATCAGCTAATGCTTTAGACAGTGTAAAATCTAATCCTCCTCAGGCTCCTCAATTTGCATTCGGCACAACAGGGTACACTATTCCAGATGGAGGCTCTGCTATAGTCGGTGAGATGGGGGCAGAGATTGTAACAAATAAAGCTGGTAAAATACAAGTTCAAAGTAATGCACAATTGCAGGAACAAGGTTTTTCTAAAGGCGATATTTGGAATGTTACTATAAATGTAGAACAGGCTTTAAATCCTGATGAAGTTTACAAACTTATGAATAGCTATAAAGCAAGAAATAGTCAGATGTATTCAAGGTAATTTAATTAAATTTATCATAACAAAAATAATTTTTAATTATATTTGTTAATTGTTTTTTTATGATTTTAAAATCAGAGTTTAAATCTATTGTATTAACTGCAAAATATTTATCATTTATCTTGTATTCTTTGTTGATATTATCATTACATAATGGATAAAGTAAAATACCTTTGACAGTTTTAAATCTTTTATATGAATTATTAATATTAGACATATAAGAAAATATTTGATATAAATGACTGCTCCTTAAAGAAACTTTATAATTATTTTTTATTAATATATTTTTATAAAACTTTGTATCTATTATCAGACATTTTTCTTTATTATAAATCATAATATCTGTTTTCATTATAGGTATATATTCATTATCATTTATATCCCATTTTATAGTTTTATTTTTTACTTTTATATTTCTATTATTTCTAAAATGCATCTTATAAAAGTTTAAAACAAATTTCTCATAGAGCATATGCATTCTTTTTTCTTCATAAAAATCTATAAATGAATATTCACTGCCATTTTTATTAACTAATAAATTTTTATGTATGAATTTGCATATATTGATTATAATCTTGTAATGCTTATTGTTTTTATTATATTTTAATAATTTGAAAGTTCTGTTATTAATATTTATATTTTTTATCTTTATAAAGTAGTGATTTAATTTTATTAATTTTTCTCTAATATCATTATATATATTTTTGTAATTAATAAGTTTATTCAAAGTATATTTTATTATTTGATTAAAGAGTATATCATTAGAGAGTATATTATAACTGCATGCCAGCTTCTTATAATTAAGAGTATTTCTTTTTATAGATTCTGAGAAGTTAATTTTTCCTTTTAATACTGATAAATCTTCTTCCAAAGTGATGTATCCTCTATAAAAACCTCTTTTAATTAATTTTTCTAAAAAGAGACTAATAATATATCCCATAACATTATAAATATTATCAAACTCTTCATCACCGAATATTTCTTTTTTATCATTATCTTCATCAATGATATTCCAAATATTCCAAGCATAAGAGAGCATGTAGTATATATTTTTAATAGGTATTTTTATATTATTATTCATTTATCAAAAAGTAATTTTTTATTTGCAGGGCTTTGGCACCCCAGTTCTTTTTGTGGCACAGGTGAAGCCCGCCCAAAAAGACTGCAATTTTACAAATCTAAAATTATGAGTTATTAATATATAAAAAATTATAATTATGATTTAAAAATAACAGTATTATTATATATCCAATAACTTTTTTATTTCCTTCTCAGCTTTCTCTTCATTATCAAACCAATATTCTCTTAATGTAGGAGCTATTTCATATTCTATAATATTTTTGTATTCGGCCTCATCTATTTTATCGCAAAAATAGCTATGCCCTATAGTACAGCCTCTGCCTAGAGTTTTATCATTTTTTATAATATTATTTAAATCAATAAACTTTGTATTTATTTTATTTATAAGATTATCGTTTATATTCTTTTCTTTCAAATAGTTTATAAACTTTTCATTTCCGAAAGCAGGTTCAATATCTACAAAGCAGAATCTTCTTCGCAGTGCATAATCGATAACAGCAATACTTCTGTCGGCAGTGTTCATCATACCTATAATATACAAATTATTAGGCACACTGAAACTTTCATTATTGTAAGGAAGTATAATTTCAGCATCTCTATTGTCAGCCTCTATAAGCATTAAAAGCTCGCCAAATATTTTAGATATATTTCCGCGGTTAATCTCATCTATTATAAAAAAATAATCATTATCCATATCGGAAGATGCTTTCTGACAAAAATCATAAAACACACCATTTTTTAATTCAAAGTTTTTATCTGTAGGCTTATAACCAATAATAAAATCTTCATAAGAATAGCTTTCATGAAACTGCACCATTTTTATTTTACTGTCATCGGCTTCTCCAATGATTGAGTAAGAAAGTTTTTTGGCAAGAAAAGTTTTACCTACACCGGGCGAGCCTTGAAAAATAATATTCTTCTTTCTCATAAGTAAATTATAAATAGTATCGTACTTTTCTTCGGATATAAAAACTTCATTAAGGAAATTTTCTTTACTATATGAATTATCCGATTTATCATTAGTTTGTGTAATTTCTTCATCGTCAGTTTTTTCATCTTCAAACAAATTATCAAATGATATATCTTTAATATTATTTTTTTCAATTATTTCTTTACATACTTTTACTAAATTATCAGATTTATCTTTATTAAATGGATAATGATATTTTATATATTCTTTTGTTGAAATTAAAGCTTTTTTCAATTCTTCAATTCCATATTTTATACCTATTTTTTCAATTAGGAATTTTATTATATCTACTTTAAAACTTCTCTGAAATTTTATTCCATCTCTCATACATTTATATATACCATAAAGAAAATCAAATGAACTATAACTATATCCTACTTCATTATCAATTTGCATACATTCATTGATCCCCTCTGTTCTTTTAATTGCACCATTATATATTTGCTCCATTACATCATATACTGCTTCTAGTTGTTCATTATTTAATTCTTCTTTCATTTTTACTCCAAATAAATGATATATATATTAGGTATTTTATTTTTACAATAACAATTATCTTAAAGGGGCTTCTGATATGCTTACCCTTATATTATCTAATTTATTAGCTTCAGTATTTTTTAAGTGAAGTGCCTTTCTTATATATTCGGCAACAGCCTCATTGTTTTCTACTTTTGAGCCTATTATTATTTCTTTTATATAATTAGTATTTTCATTAAAAAGTTTTATATAATCAATATAGAGCTTTTTATTATCATTGTCAATTAATATTTCATCAGACTTATAATCATTTGTTACAAGCATCCTAAGTTCCTGTTCTTCAAAGAATGCTTCATGTTTTATTATGTATTTTATGTTTTCAAATAAATAGCTGTATAATTGATTTTTAATATTTTTATAATTTTCATTATTTTTTGGGTCTTCTATTTGTTTTTTAATCTCTTCTGTATAATTAAATATTTTTGCAAATGCATATTTAATAATGTCTTCTTTTTTATCATCTTCTTTTAATTCTAATTTATAATCATCATTATTCAAATCATTCAAATCAATAATATTACTCGCATATTTAGATTTTTCTTTATTGTATATAATCTGATTTTCTTTTTCATTATAATAAAGCACCCAATATAGATTTCTTTTATTTTCTTGTAATTTTTCTTTATTAATTTTTTCATTCATTGAAATTTTATTATTTTCTATTTTTAACTTAAATTCATAATAATAAGGCGAAGTATATGAATTGTTAAAATATTTATTATCTAAAACCAAACATACGCCTGTAGCTTCTTTATTTTCTTTTTTCCCGTATAGTCTAAACATTGTAAGGGAATCTTTATTTCTTGAATATGATGTCTGAAGGGTTAAAGCTTTTTCATCATTTTCTATTTTTATATCTATATTATTTTTATTTAAAATCCTTTCTAAAATTTTTCCTTCTTTAGGGTCATTGGCAGTTGTGATATTATTTATCCTTATATTTCCGCTTTCTTTTATATTTTCTTTAACATTTAATAATAATTGAAGAATATCTAAAGAAGTGTAATGAGATATTTCTAATTATTATTTTCTTCTTCAGTATCAAAAGTTAAAAGTTTAAGTAAAAGATATTCGTATAGCAAAATATATTTTATATTTTCTTTAAGCTCATCATCAAAATTTTTA
This sequence comes from Brachyspira hampsonii, assembly GCF_001746205.1. Taxonomy (NCBI): domain Bacteria; kingdom Pseudomonadati; phylum Spirochaetota; class Spirochaetia; order Brachyspirales; family Brachyspiraceae; genus Brachyspira; species Brachyspira hampsonii. The sequence continues at coordinate 38,407 of NZ_MDCO01000006.1, read as the reverse complement.
CTCTCTTCAAAACGAGAAATTAAATTTGTTATTGGTTCATTTTTCCATAATATAATATTTTCATTTTTTATTAGCAATTGAAATATTGTTTCTATATTTGAATATGTTTCTAATAAATTCATAATATCAGTTATAAAATTATTTTCGAAATCAGGGTTAATTATTGCCACATTCTTTAAATCATCAATGATTTCTATATATTTTTTTAATTTAGCTTTTGATAATATTTTTATATAATGTGCATCCATATATTTGTTATATAAGTTAATAGCTTTTTCAGCATTTTCAATAGATTCATTATATAATCTTAAATTGTATAAAGATTTAGATTTATAAAAATAAATTATTGGATTATCACTTGATATCTGTATCGCTGTATTAAAGTCTTCTATAGATTCTATATATTTATTATAGAATGCTTTTATCATTCCCCTATTCAAATATATAGATGAATAATTTTTATTTATAGATATTGCTTTATCAAAATACTCCATAGCTTTATCATATCCGTATAAAATTGAATTAGATATTGCTATATTAATATATGCATCTATATACTTTGGATTTAATTCTATTACTTTATTAAAATCATCTATAGCCTCTATATCCATAGCTAAATTAGATTTTAATAATCCTCTTGAAAAATATACATCAATAAAAGTTGGATTTAATTGTATAACAATATTAAAATCATCAAATGCTTCCTTATTCAGTTGACAAAAACTTTTTGCTAAAGCTCTATAATAAAAAGATAAAACATATATATCTCTTGTATCTAATAATTTACTACGAATATTTATTTGATTAAAAATAAGTTTTTTGGCATTTTCACCTAATGTTTGTAAAAAATTATTATCTAATTTAATATTATTTAAATTTGGATATGATTTAAGCATACTAGAAAATAAATCTATATTACTGTAACTATTTTTATAGGAATCTATTATTGAAATAGTTTTAGAAAAATCATCTATAGAGTTATTATATAACCCTATAAATTGTTTATATACACCTCTATGAAAATATGTATTTTCATTATATTGGTTTAACTCAATAGCTTTATCCAAATCTTTAATAGCATCTTGATATTGTTCTAATTTTTCATAACATGAACTTCTATTTATATATGCTATCTCATAATTTGGATTTAATTCTAAAACTTTACTGAAGTATTTTATAGCTTCGATATATTCTTTTAGATTTAATTTTGCTATTCCTATATTCAAATAAACATTTATATTTTTATCATTGAATTTTAGTGCTTCATTATAATTATATATAGCTTCATCATATTTTTTTAATTCTATAAGAGATGTAGCTTTAAAAAAATAGGCGTCCTCATCCTTATTATCTTTTTCAATAGCTTTATCACATAGTTTTATTATTTCTATAAAATTATTTTCTAATCTTAATTTTTGTATTTTTGCTTTTAGTTCTTCAGTCATAAATAATCCAAAATATTTTAAGTTTTACATCTACTTTATTATAAGGCATTATAAAAATATTAAAACAATATATAATTGTATTACCGATGTTTAAAAATTACTGTATAAATAAAAGCATTATCTTTAATAGAAATTTCTATTAAAAGTAGCTTGAAATTCTTACAAAATATTCATATAATAGAAATCGTGTGTTTTTTATAAGTTTTTTTTAATCTTATATTTTAGCATAATAAAATAAGGAGTTGAAAAATGGCTTCAGTAATTATAGTAGGCACTCAATGGGGTGATGAGGGCAAAGGTAAAATAGTGGATTATCTTGCCGAAAACTGCGAATATGTTGTTCGTTCTCAGGGCGGAAGTAATGCAGGTCATACCGTTGTAGTTGATAATGTGAAATATAAATTAAGACTTTTACCTTCTGGTATACTTTATAACGATAAAGTTTGTGTTATAGGAAACGGCGTTGTTATAGAGCCAAAGGTTTTTTTGGGAGAAATAGACGCTCTTGCTGAGAAGAAAGTTAATATATCCAACCTTAAAATTTCTAACAGGGCTCATGTATTAATGCCTTATCATAGGCTTCTTGATGAGCTTCAGGAAGAGGATCTTGGGGAAAATAAACTAGGTACTACTAAAAACGGTATAGGTCCTTGCTATATGGATAAATCCAGCCGTTTGGGTATAAGAATAGTTGATTTGATGAATAAAGAAGTTTTTGCTAAAAAATTAAAGTTTAATCTTGAGCTTAAAAATAAACTCCTTAAAAAAGTTTATAATCATGACGGATTTGATTATGATGCACTTTTAAAAGAGTATTTGGAATATGCTGAGAGATTAAAACCTTATGTTGCTGATACTACTACAATATTAAATAAAGCTATTAAAGAGAAAAAGAATATACTATTTGAAGGAGCTCAGGCTACTATGCTTGACTTGGATCATGGTACTTATCCTTATGTAACATCATCTTATCCTGCTGCAGGAGGAGCTTGCACTGGTTCTGGAGTAGGACCTAGAAAAATTGATAATGTTATAGGAGTTGTAAAGGCTTATTCTACAAGGGTGGGAGAAGGCCCTTTCCCTTCAGAGCTTCATGATGATATAGGTCAGGCTATAAGAGATAAAGGCGGAGAGTACGGTACTGTTACTGGAAGACCAAGAAGATGCGGCTGGCTTGATGCATGTGTTGTAAAATATGCTTCCTATGTGAACGGATTTGATTCTATTGCCGTAACTAGACTTGATATATTAGATGATTTGGATAAATTAAAAATATGTGTTGCCTACAAATATAATGGGGAGATACTTGAAGGTTATCCTGCAGATTTGGATATACTTTCAAAAGCTGAGCCTGTATATGAAGAGTTTGAAGGCTGGAAAACTAGCACTAGAGAAATTAGAGAATATGATAAACTCCCAGAAAATGCTAAAAAGTATTTAAAAAGATTAAGCGAAGTAATAGAAACAGATATTTCTATTGTTTCAGTAGGGGCAGGAAGAGATGAAACTATAATAGTTAAAAAGATTTTTTAATCTATATAAAAAATAATATATTTAAGCCTGTATTTTGTATAAAGCAAATGCAGGCTTTTATTTTTTATATTTGTTATATTCCAAACGCACGGTTAACGGAATTTTATATATTATTTAAACTATAATTATTAATTTATATATATTTTAAGTTTTATTCTGCGTGCGGTGTATGCATTATAAAATAAAAAAAATACTTGGGTGGGTAGCTTAAAAATCTAATCTTAATAATAAAAAAATAAAAAATATTAATTACAGATTAAAACTATAAGTATATAGGGTGGGCAAGTGTAATTAAATTTTAAAACTTTACTTACATACCCTGCCCTTTATATTTTCTAATTTATTTTGAAAATTATATTTCATTTTTCTTAAATGCTTAATTAGAAGTTTAAGGCACCCACCCAAGTTTTTATCAAATTTATCATAAATAAAGCCCTATAGGTATATTAGAAAATTTGATTTTTTTTTCTTTCATGCTAAAATATAAAGTAAACATAATACTATAGGAAGATCATAAGTTATGAAAGAACTGCCAAATTTAATTACATTAATAAACTCCATTAAAAGTGAAATTTGTTATTCTTATATAAATAAGATAGAAGCCATAGATAAGCAATATAAAGAAATGGAAGATATAGAAGGACAGAAAATAATAGATGTTTTACGCTATGGAGGATATATACATTTTCAGTTTTCCCAAGATGCCATGCTTATTGATTTAGGTCCCAACGGCTCTTTTGTATTAACAGAAGATTCTCAATATAAAAATAGTATATTAAAATTAGAAACAGATCATGGCAATTTCTTTGTTGTAGATGACGGTAATGATAAAAATGAAATTACTAAAATAATACCTATTTGGAAGGACTCTACAACAATGCCTCAAATAGGATATGATCCTCTTACTAAACAATTCAATTATAATTTATTTTGCCAATTATTATCAGATAATGATACTACAGTAGAGAAACTGATAAAAAATCCTTTGATATTGAGCGGAATAGGAAATGTGTATGGGGATATGATATTAAAGAAAGCATCTATCACTAAAAAAACTAAAACCTCAGATGTAACTAAAGCAAAGGCAAGAGAAATATTTGATGCTATAAAACAAGTTTTAAGAGAAGCATCAGGAAATACAGAAGAAGATAGCGAGTCATCTGAAGAAGAATAATAGACTTGTTTTAAAAGAACTAGACAAGATTGTATATAAAAATTGCCTAATTTATATAAGTTATAAAATAATGTTTTATAACTTATATAAATTACTATTTTAGTATATAAATATGCAATCTTTATCAATAAATTGAGTTTTTATACAAATCTAATATTTAAGTTTATAAAAAAGCCATGAAATAATTTCATGGCTTTTCTATAAATTGATATCAATAGAATAATTCAGGTTCAGCTCTTCTTTGAAACTCTTCTTCCAAATCATGCTGATGGTATAAATATCCTTCATCATCATAATATCTGCAATGTTCAGGACATTTTTTAACGCAGGCACCGCATTTTATACATTTTCCTACATATTTTGTTATGTCATCAAAATCAATAGAAGCAAGCGGACATACATGAGCACAAGTTTTACAGTTTGTACATTTTGAAGTATCTACTTTAGGTTTTACTTTTAATATGTCTATAGCATGTTCATGTTTATCTTTAGGCATATAATAAGGACGAATAGGATCGTTTCCTCTTACTTTAATAGGTTCAGTAGGTATATCTTCTACATTTTTAATTTTTTCTACTACTTTATCTACAAATTCAGCAGCAATAGCCATATCCTTTTCATCAGGTCTTCCAGCCCCAAGTACATAAGAAAAAGCATGCTCCCCAATAAATCCGGCTCCTGCTATAGTATAAAATCCATTTTCCTGCATAGTATTTCTAAGTTCTATTAGAGAGTCATCAAAATTTCTATTTCCGTACAATACTATAGGAACAGCTAAAGCACCATTTGCTTTAATATTATTTTTGTAATATGGAAGCATAACATTTGGTATTCTTCCTGCATAAGTAGGTGTTCCGCATATTACCAAATCATTTTCTTTAAACTCCAATATACCTTCTCTTTGTTTAGGCAAAGAAAAGTTATACTTCTCAAAAGGTACTCCCAATTTTTTCGCTATATTTTCACCAACGAAAGAAACAATTTTCTGAGTAGTACCTGTAGCACTATAATATATTGAATAAACTTTATCAACTTTCATAAAAATATACTCCCTTCATGTATTTTTATTATATAATATTTTATTATGTAAATTTATTTGCGTAAGTCAATAGTAAATATGGAAAAAAATATTTAGTATGTTATTTGTATGTAAAAATGAAAAAATTATTATTGAAGTATTGACTTTTTTTTTCTTTAATATATAATATCTAAATCTAAAGAAGATTTTTCTTGAGAACTAGGGGCCAGTAGCTCAGTCGGTTAGAGCAGATGACTCATAATCATCGGGTCCGGGGTTCAAGTCCCTGCTGGCCCAATACCCTAAAGTTATAATATTTTGCAGTATCCTTTTTCATTTAAATATTATGAATATTTGATAAATCAGATTATTTTTTTATAATAAAACTTTTTTCTATATAATTTTTCTATGTAAATAGATAAAAATCAGTTCCTTAATATAAATTAAGAGAACTGATTTTTATTTTTTATACTCTATTTAAAATTACATTTCTAGTTACTATAAAACTTCCATTGATTTTCTCAGGCAACTCTATTTCTATAGAATTATTGGAATCAAAGTGTATATGAAAAATATCTTCTCCAAATTTCATATCATAGTTATCTTTATCATAAGATGATCCCAAAGATATACTATGACTTATCTTTCCAACTATAGGAGCTGTAGTAGTTACTTTTATATCTCCGTTTTCATCTACTAAGGCTTCTAAATCTATATCAAAAGTTAGAAAATTTTTTATTGTTGCCTTACCTCTATAAAGACCGTTTCTATCTTTTAGTAACATAAATATAATCTCCAAATATTTTATATTATATATAATAACATTTTTTTTAAAAAAGACAAATTTAAAAAAATGTCTAGTATAGAAATTGCATAAATAAAGGCGGATTTTATAGTAAATCCGCCTTTAAAAAATAAATTAATTTTATTATTCAGATAATTTTGCATAGAAGAATTTATGGGCTCCTAGCGGATCATAAATAACACCAGATAACTTTTTACTAACCATGATAGGATCAGTATAGAAATAAATAGGTATTAATCCCATATCTTCCATAAGTATATCTTCTGCCTCATGCATAGCTTTCATTCTTATATCCTGATCTATTGTAGACATAGCAAGTTTTAATTTATCATCATAAGCTTTATTAGAATAACCTCCGTTATTTTGTATACTATAGCTTAAAAATACCCCCAAGAAACTCATAGGATCATTATAATCAGCTATCCAGCCATGGCGGGCTATAACATAATTTTTTTCCTGCCTTGTAGTTTGGAAGGTAGCCCATTCTTCCTGTGCTATAGTAGAATCTATACCAAGTCCGGATTTCCACATTTGCTGTACTGCTTCAAATATTTGTATATGCTCTCCCGAATTTGACTTAAACTCTATAACAGGGAAATTTTCTCCATTAGGATAACCAGCCTCAGCTAAAAGTCTTTTTGCCTCATCTAAATTCTTTTGATAATCTTCAGCTTTTATACTGTAATAGTCGCCGCCGACTTTTCTGAAATCACCTTCTGCTCCTTCAGTATCATTTACTCCGCTAGGAACCCAAGCACTTGCAGGAATCTGTCCCGCTCTAGTTACCTGTTCTACTAAATAATTTCTGTCTATAGCCAAAGTCAAAGCCTTACGGACTCTTACATCTTTTAATATCTCATTAGTAATATTTAAACAATAATAGTATGTGCCTAAATAAGGAGAAATATGCATTAAGCCTTCGCTTTTTAAATTATCAATATCCTGAAGCGGAGGATTATTAGCAAAATGTAAAGAGCCTTCTTTTATACCAGCAACAGCAGCAGTACCATTTTGCATAAGTATAAATACTAACTTTTCAGGAACTATATTATCAGAATTCCAATAATTAGTATTTTTTATTACTACAATTCTGTCATCTGTTCTTCTTTCTGTCATTATAAAAGGTCCGTTTCCTATGTAAGTATCAGGAGAAAGTGTCCAATTATCTGCGTTTTCTTCTATCATATCTTTTCTAACAGGATAAAATGTATAAAAAGCCGCTAATTCTAAAAAATAAGCTGTAGGTGCGTTTAATTTTACTTCAAAAGTCTTTTCATCTATAGCTTTTACACCCAATTCAGAAACAGGCTTCTTACCGGAATTTATATCCATTGCATTTAAAACAGGTTCAAATTGATAAGCATATTCGCTAGCTGTAATAGGATCAACTACTCTTTGCCAAGAATAAACAAAATCTTCTGCTGTAATCTTTTTACCGTCAGACCATTTAGCATCGTCTCTTATATGAAATGTATAAGTTAATCCGTCATCGCTTATATCCCAGCTTTCTGCAACACCCGGTACTATTTTATTATCCTTATCTCTAGTTGCCAATCCCTCAAAAACATGCTGAATATAAATATTAGCATCTACTGTGGAATTTAAAGCAGGGTCTATAGTTTTTGGTTCAGGTCCGACATTAATATATATAACTCCCTTCTCATCTTTTCCTCCTGAGCATGACATAAACAATATTATCATGATTAGAGATAAAATTATAAATATAATCTTTTTCATGGCTGTTATCCTATGTAATTTTTTATTTAAACATTATATTTTATATCAGCTATTAATCAATAATTTTTTTACTTAAAATATATTATATGCAACAATTAATGTACTTGTTTCAAAAGTGTAGATTGATTATATATGAAATTTTAATAATTTATTAATTACAAAAATAATGTTTCACATGTAGCGTCTCACTATGTACATATTCAGTCTTTTGTAGAGCGGATGAAAATAAGAGTCGGTTGTTATATAAATTAAGATTAGTTTTAAACTAAGTATAATATTTCTTAAATTCTGCTATTTATATATAAGAAATTATTTTAAATTTCTGTTAAAATGTATGATTTGTATTATATATTACTTTACATTTTATTTACAATACTATATTTTTTGTAAAATTTATTTAAATTTAGCTTTACAAAACTTATTTAATGTGCTATACTTTAATTATAAGAGATTAATAAGGAGGTAATATAGTATGAAAAAGTTAAGTTTAATGGCTTTGGCATCTATATTTATTATAACCGCTAATTTATACTGTTTTGATTTAATAGAAGATACTTTTGATTTTATTTTTGATGATTTGGCAAAAATAATTGGCATTGTGATAATAATAGCAGCCGGAGTATATATATTTAAAAAATATATTAAAAAAGACTCTAATTCTGATGACAGATAATGAGTAAAAATTAATGGGGGAAAGTAAGTAATGAAAAAGTTAGGATTAAAAGCTTTTATTTTTAATTTAATCATTGCGGCAAATCTGTACTGTTTTGATTTAATTGATGATGTAGATGATTTTATTGAAGATATAGTAAAACTAGTATTAATGGTTGTTGTAATATTGGCTGTAGTATACTTCATAAAAAAGGTTTTAAAAGATGATAATACCTCAGGGAAAATAAAAAAGAATGATAGAGATGATGATTATAGGAAACCTAGCAGAAGAAGAAAAATCAGAAGAAGAGAGGAATATTATGATGACTATGAAGATGATTATGATAATAGAGTAAGAAGTGATAGATATTATGATGATTATGAAGACGATTATAGAAATGAAAGAAACAATAATAAAAGAGAAAGAATAAAGGAAGATAATATACAATATGAGTATGATATGAGGGATTATGAAAGAAGAGAGAGGAGGATTGCAGGTAATACTAAAAGTAATATAGACAGCAGAGAAAATGATCCTAGATATGAAAAAGTTTATGAATTAAAACCTGAATATAAATTAAAAGATGATAAAAAAAGGATAAGATAAGTTATTTTTTATAAAGGAGGCAATGATGAAAAATAACATAATGTCTGTTGTAAAATCAAAAAAGTTTATAATTATTGCAGCTTCTATTGCGGCAGCTGCATTATTTATAGCGGCAATAAGATTTTTAGGTTTGCAGTATTATATGTTTTATTTAATGCATGATTTTGATGAAGTTATAGAAGCATTATTAAAAATTTCTGTTTTTGCTGTAATGGTAATGTTTGCTTTCATTTTATTCAAAAAAATAGATTCAAAAGATAGTAAAGAAGCAAAAGCAAATGAAAGCGAATCTAATAATGAAAAAAAGGATATTATAGTTGTTAAAGAAAAAAATAATAAATCTAATAAAAGCATAATAATTATTATGGCTGTAATTGGAATATTGGCATTAACAGCATTATTTATATTCTATTCAAGATTTTTCGGAATGCATTATATGCTTTACAACTTAGATGATATTATAGAAGGAATTTTCCAATTAGTAGTTGTTGCGGCTGTTATAGGTTTTGGGGCTATATTTGCTAAAAAACTTCTAGAAAAATTATAATTCTCAAATATAAAAATTATTAGAATCCGGTAAGTTTATTTGCCGGATTTTTTATTATACCGCACGCAGAATAAAACCTAAAATATAAATAGATTAATAATTATAATTTAAACAATATGTAAAATTTCATTAACCGTGCGTTTATAAGATTAAAAATTTAAACAACACTTGGGCGGGTATCTTTATCTTCTAATTAAGCATTAAGAGAAATGGAACATAATTTTCTAAACTAATTAAAAAATATAAAGGGTGGGGTATGTAATAAAAATTTTAAAATTTAATTATACTTGCCCACCCTCTAAGTTTATAATTTAAATCTGGAATTTCTATTTTTTATTTTTTTAAAACCAAATTAGAATTTTTAGCTGCCCACCCAAGTATTTTTTTAATTAAAAATTCATACACCGCACGCAGAATAAAACCTAAAATATAAATCGATTAATAATTATAATTTTAACAATATATAAATTTTATTAACCGTGCGTTAAAATTCATTAATATGAATTATTCAGCAAAATTTATGAGCTCGCCAATATTTTCTATACTGCAAATTATCTTATCTCCTTTTTTCATGTACTTAGGAGGATTAAAAGACATTCCTACACCACCCGGAGTTCCTGTTGCAATTATATCTCCAGCTTCTAAAGTCATTCCTTTTGATATATCAGATATTAAATAATTTACATCATGGATCATATATTTAGTATTTGAAGATTGTCTTATTTCATCATTTAAAATACTTTTTATATCAAGTTTCAAAGGCATTTTCAAATCATCTTTATAAACTATGCATGGTCCCATAGCACTGTATGAATCCAAACTTTTACCTTTATACCACTGTGAATGTTTTTTTTGTATATTTCTTGATGATATATCATTAAATATACTATATCCGAATATATAATCATTAACTTCTTCAGGCTTTATATCTTTTGCTGTTTTTCCCATGATTACGGCTAATTCAACTTCATAATCGAGGCATTCATCTAAATCGAATCTAGCTTCTATCTTATCTCCAAAACCAATTACTTCTATAGCTCTTTTAGAAAAATATACAGGTGCTTTAACCTCTTGAAAATCTTTCATGTCTTTTTTTATCTCACTTAAATGATCACTGTAATTAACTCCCACACATATAATATCATGAATAGGCTTTCTTATAGGAGATAATATTTTAACATTATCTATAGAGTATGCCCTTTCAAAATTTTCTTCTGCATATTTTAATTTATTTAATATATCCTTATCTTTGTTAATCATATTTATTAATTGTATCATAGGATTAGAATCAAATTTAAAGTCAGATATTATTTCATTAATTGCAATAACTTTATTTCCGTCCTTGCTTAATATACCTACAGATTCAGTATTATTCCATTCAACAAATGATACAAATTTCATTATCATAACTCCAAAAAATATTCTTATTGATATATTAAACTTTAATATATAATTATTATTCTAATAAAAATTGAGATAATTTTTAAAGTTTTTTAATCAATAGTGTTTTATACATTATATTAAATTTATAAATGTTTTTCAATATAGATGTAATAAAAACTTGAATATTAAATAATATACAATATAATGAATATCTATTTTTATATTTAAGGTGCATATTTATGAATATACTTGACAATGTGAGCGAAGTCCAAAGAGAAGGAATACTGCATACAGGAAGTCCATTACTTCTTCTAGCAGGTGCAGGAAGCGGTAAGACTTTAGTTATTACCAGAAAAATAGCATATCTTATCAATGAGCTTGAAGCAGCTCCTGAAAATATAATGGCTGTAACTTTTACTAATAAAGCTGCACATGAGATGAAAGATAGAGTATGCGATTTGCTTCCAGATATTAAACCAAGCAGATTATTTATTAGAACTTTTCACTCTGCATGTCTAAGGATATTAAAAGAGAATGCCCATTTCCTAGGATATAAATCCAATTTTCTTATTTTAGATGAAGGAGATAAAGCATCAGTTATTAAAAGAATTATGAAAGAAGAGGAAGTTCCAAAGAGTATATCACAGAAACTTATAACAAGATTTATATCTAATGTAAAAAATTCAATAGATGACGGTATAGTTTTCGACAGAGATATTTTTGAAAATGTTTATAAAAAATATACAGAGTATGAACTTAATGAAAATGTAATGGATTTTGATGATTTAATTTTAAATACTATAAAATTATTTGAACAAGAAAGTAAGGTTTTAAATTATTATAGAAACAGATTTAAATATATTTTGGTAGATGAGTTTCAGGATACTAATCCTCAGCAGTATAAATTAATAAAATTATTAACGCAGGATGCAGAAAATGATTTAACGGTTGTAGGAGATGATGATCAGAGTATATATGCCTTCAGAGGAGCAGATGTTTTGAATATACTTGATTTTGAAAAGGATTATCCTAATACAAAGGTAATTCGTCTTGAGGAAAATTATAGATGCCCTAAAGATATTGTAGAAGCAGCTTTGAGTGTCATAAAAAATAATACTAATCGTCATGAAAAGAATGTATTTTCAAATAAGCCTAATGAGTTTAAAATAGAAAATTGGATTTGCTATAGTGATTTAGAAGAGGCTAGAAGTGTAGTTAATGAAATAGAATCTTTATTTGATAATGGGTTTGAGGCAAGGGATATTGTTGTATTATTTAGAACTAATAGCCAATCAAGGGCTTATGAAAAGGAATTAAGACTTCATTCTATTAATTATAAAATAGTAGGAGGAGTTGGATTCTTTGAGCGTACTGAAATAAAAGATGCAATTTCTTTTTTAAGGCTTATGATAGGTTTCGGCGATAACTTCAGTGTAAGAAGAACTATCAATATTCCGCCTAGAGGAATAGGAGAAAAGAGCTTCAGCAATTTTGAGACTTTTGCAAATACCAGAAAATTAACTCTTTACAACGCTATTGATTATATTGATGAAGCAGGACTTACAAAAAAAGTTATTTCAAATATGAAAGCCTATAAAAACATTATAGAAGAATATGCTGTGAAAATAAAAGAAGATATTATCAATGAAGAAGGTATTCATATAGAGTTATTATTCTTTGAGTTTTTAAAAGATATAGATTATTTTTCAATATTTAAGAATGATGGAAACGAGAGAGTAATAACTGCAGAAGAAAATATAAAAGAGCTTTTCAGAGGTTTTTATGATTATAAAGCAATGGAGCCTAATGCCTCACTTATAACATTTTTAGAAGAAAATACTCTATACAGAGATATAAATACAAATGATGATAAAGAAGATTATGTAACATTGATGACTATTCATAATGCTAAAGGATTGGAATTTGATGTAGTGTTTATGACAGGAATGGAGCAGGGAGTTTTTCCGCATTATTTCTCACTTGAGGAAGAAAAAGGTATCTATGAAGAGAGGAGGCTTTGTTATGTTGGCATAACAAGGGCAAGAAGAAAACTTTATCTTACATACTCAAAGAGAAGAAGAATAAGCACTGGTATAATGGAGCAGATACCTTCCTCATTTTTAATGGAGATACCAAAAAAATTAATGCTCATAAAAGAAAAGGCTAATTATTATTCTGGTAATTATATTGATATAGACGAAGATGCTTTTGATTATTGATTGTAAAAAATAACGCACGGTTAATGAAATCTTATATATTGTATAAATTATAATTATTAATCGATATATATTTTAAGTTTTATGACGTGTGCTCTTCCGATCTATAATTGCCGCCGTCAATTTTTTTTACTTTAAGTGTATTTTTTATTACTTTACCATTATCGCTTAAAAGTTCAGAAAAATACGCTTCACTAGGCGGAAATGCCAATAATAAATTAATGCTTAAAAGAAATAAAATAATTTTCTTCATTGAATAACTCCTATTATTGTTATGTTCGCCCACCAAAGGTACCTACTTGGTCGGCTCACTTGGTATTGTTATGCTCTTTTAATAGCCTCCATTTTCAAGTTTTACCTGCGAACCATGCACAAAGCCATGAATTGCATCTTTTCCGTCTTCGGCCTCTGGAGGAAGAAAAAATACTTCAAGCCACTTTGTTCCGCTTTCTTTATAATTCTCATAATCAATACCTGCTCCATAATTTAGCACAGAATACTCAGGAATCTGTAAAAAATATTACAGCTTTAATATCTGATAGTAATGAAAAAACTCATTTAGCTTCTGAAAGTGTAAGAGAGTCTAAAGAAATGTTTGAAGATATATCTGTAAAAATGGATAGTGCTTCTAATATTATGTATAAAATTAATGCAGCTTCTCAGGAGCAGCAGAAAGGAATAGAGCAGGTTGATTCTGCTATTACAAATATGGATTCTTCTGTACAAAAAAATGCTGCTTTGGTAGAAGAGGCTACAGCTGCTTCTCAGGCTCTGCTTAATGAGGCTAATGAACTTATAGATGTTATAGGATATTTTAAATTACAGTAATAAAATAAAGTTTAAAATATCTTTTATAAAAGTAAAATTAATTGCAAAAAATAACAAAATATTTTACACTATATTAGAAAATATTATTTTATTTAAGTATCATAAGATTATGAATAGCAAAAATAATTTAAATATTAAAATAAGTTTATTTATTTTAATACCTATTGTAACAATAGTATTAATATTTGGTATTATGAATACAATATATATATATAAAATTACAGAGGAAATGACCTTATTTATAATATCTCAAATGTCTGAAAAAGAAATATATGAAATAGAAAATATAATCAGTGTTGAATTAAATTATCTTGATAATATAAAATATTCTGTAGAAAATTTATATAACTATAATGTTAGAAAAAGAGAAGTATATGAAGATTTAATGAATAGATTTGCCCATGAAATGAGTACTAATGCTGTATCCGTATCTTTAATGTTTTTTACCAATATAATTGATAATGACAGTATGTATATTAATAATCCTCTCTATCAAGATATTAAAGGCAGATTTGTAGTTACTTTAGTTAAAGATGCTGAAAATAATATATCTAGAATTAACCTAAGAGAGTCTGATTTAGAATATACTTATTTGAATACTACTATAACAAGCAGAAAACCTTATATTACAACTTTGAATTATTATCCTATACAAGGTAAATACAAACCTATGTATACATATTCAATACCAATATTTTCCAAAGATAATGAATTAATTGGAGTATCTTCTTTGAATTTATCTTTGGACAATATAATGTTTTATGAAGATACAAACGGATTTACAATATCTCTATTTAATGAAAAAGGTAATATTATGTACTGTACCACAGATATATACAGTATAGGAGAAAATATTACTAATTTATCGGATGTATATGGAAGCAGTGATTTAGAAAATACAATATATTCTAATACTGCTATTTGGAAAGAATCGTATAATGAAAAAACTTCAAGTAAATATTTCAATATTTTTACTCCTATTCATATTTTTGATGATTTATATTGGGGAATAGAATTAGCGGTTGATAGTAAGGCAGATTTTTTTAATCATTATAAAATTATAATGATAATATGGATTATTATTACGGCGGTGATCATTATTTTAATGTTTATTATTGTACCATTCGTTATTAATAAAAAAATATTGTCAGTAATGAATAATTTAAATGATAATATCATGAAAATAAGGGAAGGTGATATATCTTGGAGAATTTCTGACAAATATTTAAATATGAATGATGAAATGGGGAATATGAGCAGAGAAATTGATAAAACAATAATATACTTAAATAACTTGGTTAGAACTGTAAAAATAAAAGCTGATAAAATTTCGGAAAACTCGAATAATATATCTGAGTTAGTATATAAAATTAATAACAGCATCAATAACAATGAAATAAAAGAAAATCATAATTCTAAGATTGTAAATAATGTAAATGAAAATTCAAAATCTCTTTTAAAAGAATCAAATGATTTACAAAAAATAATAAAATATTTTAGATTAAGAGAGTAAAAGTATAAAAATTATGAACAGCAAAAATAATTTAAATATTAAAATAAGTTTATTTATTATAATACCTATAATATTTATAATAATAATATGCAGTATTATAACTATTATATATACATATAATATTTCTAAAGATATGTCATTATCTGCAATAGATCAAATATCTGAAATTAAATTACTAAATATGAAAGATGTTATCAATAATGAATTAAATTTCATTAAAAGTATAAAAATTGTGTCGGAAGAATTATATAGCAGTAATATAAGAAATAGAAAGATATATGAAAGCTTTATGGATAAATTTGCTAAAAATATAAGTGAAAATGCTGAAGCGGTTTTTTTGCTTTTTCTTCCAAATGCAATTGATGATGACAATATATATAGAAATGACAGTTTGTATAAAAATATAAACGGACAATTTGGAATATATATTGGCAAAGATAAAGACGGTAATATATCAAGACTTGATGCTGAAAATTTAGAATTAAAATCATCATTTATAGAAAAGGCAATAGAGAAAAATGAAATGTATATAACTCCAATATATACTGTTCAGATGCAAAACAAGTATAAGCAGATTCAAACTTATATAATGCCTATATATTCTAATGATGATAAAATTATAGGTATAATTGGTTTGGATATGAGTTCTGGTAGTATGAATTTTTATAAAGAAAATGATATATCTATTACTTTATTTGATGAGAATGGAAATATTATTTACTGTAACACTGATATTGAAATTATAGGCGAAAATTTTACTAATTTATATCATCCGTATAATAATTATAATGTAATGGATATTATAAATTCTAATGAAAGTTTAATAATAGAAAAATACAATTTCAAAAATTTAAATAGATATTTTTATATTGTAAAGCCTATAGAGTTATTTGATAATGTGCATTGGGGTATTGAGGTGGCAGTACCGTCAGCTATGGTATTAAAAAATAATAATAAAATGTTTATAATGATAGGAATTATGATTTCTGTGATGATTATTTTAATAATTATTATAATACCTAATATTATAAATAGAAAAGTAATACCTGTAATAAATTTTATTAATAAGAACAAATATAAAACGAAATCATATAATATAAAATCAGATAATATAATTACAGATATGAATTCAGATAATAATAACACTATAGAATATTTGAATAATATTATTGATGTATTGAAAGATAATCAATATAAGATTTCTCATAATTCTAAGCCTGAAGTTCCAAATGATGATAAATCAAATAATAATTATAAATTTGTAAATGGTATTTCTGATAACTATAAATCCATTAACGATGAATCTGAAGAGTTAAAGAATATAATAGAATATTTTAAACTAATAAAATAATATTATTTGACATTAAATGTTATAGAATATATACTTAATTGAAGTAAAATGCATTTGGATAATAAAATGTTAACAAAATATTATATTTATATAATTATTCTGATGTCTGTAATTATATCATGTACAAAAATGGAAGAAAGCATTACCGACAGTCCTCCTTCAGGAAAGTATTTTTCATTGCTGATAAATATAGGTCAGGAACCATATACTATGGATCCTAGTAAAAATGTAACATCAGATACTTTAATATATTTAAATCATATATTTGAAGGATTAGTTAGTAAGGATAAAGACGGTAAAGTAATACCGGCAGCCGCTGAAAGTTGGAATGTAAGTGCTGACGGACTTGTGTACACATTTCATTTAAGAAAAGATGCTTATTGGTCTGACGGCAATCCTGTTTTAGCAAAAGATTTTGTTTATTCTTTCAGGAGGCTATTTGATCCTAATACAAAAAGCAAATTCGCATATCAATATAGTTTTATAAAAAATTCTAAAGATGTACTTAGCGGTAAAATAGAAACAAAATATTTGGGTGTTGAAGCTATAGATGATTATACATTAGAGATAATATTAGATATGCCTTTAGCTTATTTTATTGAAATTTTATCATATCCTACATTTTATCCTTTAAGAGAAGATATAATAAAACTGTATGAAGATAATTGGACAGAAAAGCCTGAAACTTTTATAGGAAATGGGGCATTTAAAGTTGTAGAGAGAAAAATAGATAATAATATTATAATGGAAAAAAATGAATTTTATTGGAATAATAAAGAAGTTATACCAAGCAGGCTAGAGTTCATATTAAAAAATGATCCTCAATACTCTTTGAACTCTGTAAAAAATGGTTTTCTTCATTTTTCAAGAAGCTTTCCAATAGAGAATATAGTATCATTGCAAAGATCTGGATATATACACAATGTGCCTAGAATAGGAACATATTTTTATTTTATAAATAATACAAATAAAGTATTATCTGATGTAAATGTGAGAAAAGCATTATCCCTTGTAATTGATAGAAATTATATAGTTGAAAATATCACTAGAAATGGAGAAAAACCAGCAGCGGCTTTTGTACCTTATGGCATACCTGGATTTTTTGGAGATTTTAGAGAAAATGGCGGTGATTATATAGATATAAGCAAAGGAAGTTATGAGGATAATGTTAAAGAAGCAAAGAGACTTATGATACTTGCCGGTTATCCTAATGGTAATGATTTTCCTGTTATGACTTTAAAAACAACTTATGGAATACATAGAGATATATTTGAGGCTATACAAAAAATGTGGAAGGAAAATTTAGGTATTGATATAAATATAGAAGAATTAGAGTTATCTGATTTATTCACTCAAAGATTTGATAAAAATTTTGAAATAGCAAGCGGAACTTGGAATGGGGATTTTAATGATCCTATAAATTTTCTTTCGGTATTTTTAAGTACATCGCCCAATAATAATAGTGTTTATAGTAATACAAGATATGATGATCTTATAAAAACAGCAGCATTAATTACAGATTCATCTCATAGAATGATGACTATGCATAAAGCTGAAGAATTATTAATTAATGATATGGCAATAATACCTATATATTTTTCTAATGAACCAATATTGGTATCGCCAAAATTAAAAGGTGTTTTGTATGATTCTATGGGACAGCATAGTTTTGTCAGAGCATATTTAGAAGATTAATTTTAATTTAAAATAAAATGTTAGGAGTTAATATCAATGAAAAAAATATTTATTTTATTTATGATTTTTATATCATTTATTATGTCATGCTCTAATAATAAATCAGAAGACGGCATATCTATATTTATTAATACAGGACCGGAACCTAATACTATAGATCCTAGTATTAATGTAACTTCAGATGCAGTATTCTATTTGATGCATACATTTGAGGGATTAATAGAAAAAGATATGAATGGGAAATTAGTTCCTGGTGCAGCAGAGAGCTGGGAAATAAGCGATGACGGACTCACTTATACATTCAAACTTAGAACCAATTCTAAATGGACAGACGGTAAATCAGTTGTTGCTGATGATTTTGTTTATTCTTGGCAAAGGGTTGTTGATCCTGCCACAGGAAGTCAGTACGGATATCAGCATGAACCTGTAAAGAATGCCAAAGCTATAACAGCCGGAGAGATGCCTAAAGAAAATTTGGGTATAAAAGCAATAGATGATTATACTTTAGAAGTAACTTTAGAAGCTCCTACAGCTTATTTCTTAGAGCTTTTAACTTTTCCTACTTTTTATCCATTAAGAAAAGACATAATAGAACAATACGGAGATGAATGGACTTTAAATGCTGATACTTATATAGGAAATGGTGCTTTCAAACTTGTAGAAAGAAACAGAGATGAGAGCCTTGTAATGGTAAAAAATACTAATTATTGGAATATAGAAGATATAGTTCCTGATAAAATAACATTTGTTCTTATGGAAAATGAAACTGCTTCTGTTGCTGGTGTTAAAGCGGGTTCTTTGCATTTTGCCAGATCTTTCCCAAGACAGGATATACAGACGCTTCAAAATGAAGGACTTATAGTGATAGAGCCTAGAATATCATCATATTATTATTGTTTAAATTTAACTAATGATATACTAAAAGATGTAAGAGTAAGAAGAGCATTGTCTCTTGCCATTGACAGAAATTATATAGTAGAACAGGTTACAAGAGGAGGGGAGAAGCCTGCAGGTGCTTTAGTTCCTTTTGGAATATCTGATTATGAAGGAGATTTCAGAGAAAATGGAGGAGAATATATTGATGTAACTAAAGAAGGATATGCTAAAAATGTTGAGGAAGCTAAAAAATTAATGGCTGAAGCAGGATATCCTAATGGCGAAGGTTTTCCTGTTATGGAGTTTAAAACAGATCCGGGAATACATGTAAAAATATTTGAAGCTGTTCAGCAGATGTGGAAGGAAAATCTTGGTATTGATGTAACTTTAACTCAGGAAGAATGGGCAGTATTTTTACAGACAAGATATGATAGAAATATAACTATGGCTAGAGGAGCTTGGAATGGCGATTTTGATGATCCTGTAAACTTTATGAGTTTATGCTTAAGTTATTCACCTAATAATTACAGTGTTTATAGTAATAAGGCTTATGATGATATAATAAGTCAGGTTATGCTTTCAGGAGATCAGAAATTCAGAATGGAGACTATGCATAAAGCAGAAGAAATGCTTATGAAGGAAGAGGCTATAATACCTATATATTATTATACAGAACCTTTGCTTGTATCTCCTAAACTTAAAGGTGTTTATTATGATCCTCTAGGATTTCATAAATTCCATTATTGTTATTTAGAATAATTTGAAGTTTTATTTGGCTGTATCCTTATTAAATAAGAATACAGCCTTTTTAAGAAGATATATGTTAATTTTCTGCCGGTTTCTTAATAAATCCTAGTATTGCTGCAGTTATTACAGAACCTATCACTATAGCAAGTAAATACATTACAGGATTATTCACTATAGGAAGAACAAATATTCCGCCATGAGGAGCTCTAAGTTCTATACGAAAAGCCATAGTTAAAGCTCCGGCAATAGCAGCACCAATCATACAAGAAGGAATAACTCTTATAGGATCTGATGCGGCAAATGGTATAGCTCCTTCAGTAATAAAAGAAAGTCCCATAACATAGCAAGTTTTTCCTGCATCTTTTTCATCTGCTGTGAATTTATTTCTAAATATTGTAGTAGCTAATGCTATACCCAAAGGCGGAACCATACCACCAGCCATAACAGCAGCATGAGGAGCATAATCACCTGAAGCTATCATTGCTATACCGAATGTGAAAGCCGCTTTATTTATAGGTCCTCCCATATCAGTGGACATCATAGCACCAAGCACAGCTCCCAATAATATTAAGTTTCCTGTACCCATATTTTTTAAGAAATTAGAAAGTCCAGAGTTTATTGCCGCTATTGGGTCAACTATGAATAAATACATTATAGCACCTGTGAAAAATATTCCAAATAACGGATATAGTAAAACAGGTTTAATTCCGTCCAAACTTTCAGGCAATTTAGAAAATACTTTTTTTAGTAAAAGAGTAATATATCCGCCCAAAAAACCGCCTATAAGTCCGCCTAAAAATCCGCCGCCGCTGTTTAATGATATAAGCCCTCCAACCATAGCAGGAGCAAATCCCGGTCTGTCAGCAATACTCATACCAATAAATGCTGCCATTACAGGAACCATCAAGAAGAAGGCATTGCCGCCTCCTATATCATTTAAAAGTTTAGCAAAATAATTGTATGAAGGATCATTAGGATTGCTTGCATTAATACCAAACATAAATGAAAATGCTATAAGTATACCTCCGCCTACTACAAACGGAAGCATATTTGATACACCTGACATTAAATGCTTGTATACTCCTGTTTTAGGCTTTTTAGCAAATTTGTTTGAAGAAGTACCATCAGAATTAATTTGATATATAGGTGCTGTTTGATTTAATGCATTTTTTATTAACTGCTCAGGATTTTTTATAGCCTCTTTAACGCCTACTATATCAACATTCTTTCCAGCGAATCTATCCATAGCAACATTTTTGTCTGCTGCTACTATGATTCCTTTTGCATTTTTTATTTCATCTTTTGTAAGCTCATTTTTTACACCGCTTGATCCATTAGTTTCTACTTTTATAGTAATTCCAAGTTCTTTACCTTTTTTAAGCAAAGCATCAGCAGCCATATAAGTATGTGCTATTCCTGTAGGACATGCTGTTACGGCTAACACCTGATATGAATCATTATTATCACTGCTTTCCTGATTTAATGAGGAGTTTTCATTATCTTTTTCAGCATTTTTTACTAATATATCAAATACTTCTTCTTTAGTTTTTGCATTTAATAATGCCTCTCTTATATCATCTTCAAGAAGAAGAGTAGTTATTTTGGATAATAATTCTATATGAGAGTCATTAGAGTTTTCAGGAGCTGCTATCATAAAAAATAAATGCGAAGGCTCACCATCTAATGATTCATAGTCAACACCTTTTTTAGAAATACCTATTGCAACTGTAGGAATCTTTACAGCCTTAGTTTTACCATGCGGTATTGCTATACCTTCTTCCATACCTGTTGAGCTTTGAGCTTCTCTTTTTAGTATTTCCTGCTTGTACTCTTCTTTGTCATTTAATCTGCCGTTATTATAGAGAATATCAACCATTTCATCTATAATTTCTGATTTTGTTGTTCCCTTTAGATCTACATTAATACAATCTAAAGTTATGACATCTTTTAGCATTGTTAGCCTCCGTTTTTTTTATTTATAAAATTAATTAACTTTTTTTATTTCTGTATTCTCTAAAAATTTCTTCATACTATCAAATGCAGTTAAACCTTCAGAACAAGCAGTAGAACTTCCGCTTGCTATAGCATATTTATAAGCATCAGTTAAATTAAGATTTGTACTTATACCATAAACTATACCTGCCACCATAGAATCCCCAGCTCCAACAGAACTTATTAACTTTCCGTCCGGGGCATTTCCTAAATATGCCTCATCTTTTGTTACTAAAATAGATCCGTCTTTACCTAAAGATACTATTACATTCTCGCTTCCCTCTTTTATTAATTCTCTTGCATACTTTATAATATCTTCTGTGTTTTCTATTTGTTTATTAAAATATTCGCTTAATTCTTTTTTATTTGGTTTTGTAAGAAATACTCCTGATTTTAATCCGAATTTGAATGCCTCATCTCTTGCATCTAGTATCACTTTTATATTTTTATTTGCTATTGATATAATGTCTTTATATATGCTGCTTTCTATAGAGTTCGGCACGCTTCCGGATAATACTAATATATCATTTTCTTTTATATTATTTTTTATATAATTTAAAAGTTCATTAACTTTTTCTTTTGAAATATTAGGCGATTTTCCTGCTATTTCACTTTCTGTTTTATTTGTTTTTAATTTTATATTGATTCTTGTATCTTCTTCTAAATCAATAAAATTTTCTTTGATGCCATATTCTTTAAGATGCTTTTTTATATAATCTCCTGTGAATCCTCCGCAAAAACCTAAAGCAATAGAATCAATATTGAAATTTTTTAAAACTTTAGAAACATTTATTCCCTTTCCTCCAGCCAATGTATAGGCATTATTAACTTTGTTTAATTCTCCCTCTTCAAAGTTATCCATGCCTATATAATAATCTACAGCTGGGTTTAATGTTAAAGTATATATCATAAATAATCCCTCACTTTTTATTGATTAACAATAAATAATCCTTTTAATTTATTTTTTATATTATCATCTATCTCTTTTGCATTAGTTATCAAATAGGAATCTTCTAAGTTATAAAAATTAATAAAACTTTTCTTTTTTAATTTTGATTCATCGCATAGAAAATAAGTTTTATTCGCTTTTGAAGCAGCTTCACTTTTTATTAATGCCTCCTCACTGTCTGGTGTAGAATATCCGTTAATATCTATTGCATTTGCTCCCATAAATGCTAAATCAAAATTGAAATTCCTTATTGATAAAACAGCACTAGCTCCAACTAAAGCCCCTGTAAGCATTTTCATTTTTCCGCCTATTAAGTATGATTCTATTTTTTTGTTATAAAGTTCTTCTATATGACTTAAACCGTTAGTTAGCACTTTTATATTTTCTATGCCTGCTAAATATTTAATCATGGCAAAAACACTTGTTCCCGCATCTAAATATATTGTATTACCGCTTTCAGCCAAAGAAGCAGCAAACTTTCCTATTTTTTCTTTTTCTTCTGAATATATTTCCTTTTTGTATATCAAACTTTCTTCCTGAGTATCAACTAATATAGCACCTCCATGAACTCTTCTTATTTTTCCTGCTTTTTCAAGAAATGTTAAATCTCTCCTTATAGTTGCCTCTGAAACATTAAGTCTTTCAATCAGTTCTTCTATTTTGATATTCTTTTTCTCTTTTATAACTTCAAAAATTAATTCATATCTGCTTACTTTCAGCACTTTTATTCTTACCTCATTCAATCTTTATATTAATAATTATATCAAAAAAACTATAAAAATCAATCAAAATCAATCAAAAATAATCAATTTCAATCAAAAAAATATAAAAAAAACTACACTATGTATAATTTGTAGCGTGTTATTATACTTAATGTAGTTTAATAAATTAAAATTATATTATTTTTTATTTACTTTTATTAATTTAGGAGATCTTCTTGATATAGTTCTTTTTTTATTATTTTTGTTATTTTTTAGATTAGCTTCTGCAATGCTCATTTTAGAATGTTCTTCTTTTTTATTGTTTTCTATATTTGCAGTGTTTTCATTACTTTCATTTTGTGAATTATTATCTGATAAGTAATTTTCACTTTCTATTTCTAATATTACATTTTTTATTTTTTCTAACTTCCATTCAATATCATTTTCTTTTTCATTTACAACAGGTATTATTAATTGATTAAGATTATCCTTATCAAAATAAACTCCTGAATTTTTAGTATTTATTAATTTTACAAGTTTATCAGTATCTATTTTTGAAAGTTTATCAAGTTTAAGATATATATTATACTGTCCCTCTATAACAGATAATATTCTAATTCTTTTTAATATGATTTTGAGTTTTGCTATATTGAAAATATCTTCTAATTCTTTAGGAAGTTTTCCGTATTTATCTGTCATAAACTCTTTAGAATATTCTATATCCTCGTCGCTTTGAGAACGCATTATTAATTTGTATGCGGATATTTTCTCTTTTGAATCTGCTATATAAGAGTCAGGAATAAATAAATTATGCTTCAAATCTATAACAGTATCGAATGTTACTTCTTTTATTTCGCCTTTATATTCATTAGCAGCTTCTTCAAGCATTTGAGTATAAAGTTCATAACCTACCTGATATATCATACCGGATTGCTCTTTACCTAAAATATTTCCTGCTCCTCTTATTTCCAAATCACGCATAGCTATTTTAAATCCTGCCCCTAAATCTGTATGTTCGGATATAGCTTCAAGTCTTTTGTAAGCAACTTCTGTAAGAGCTAAATCGCTTGGATAGAACATATAAGCATAAGCCTCTCTGTCGCTTCTTCCAACTCTTCCTCTTAATTGATAAAGTTCGGATAATCCTAATTTATTTGCATTGTCTATTAGTATAGTATTAGCATTAGGTATGTCTATGCCGTTTTCTATTATGGTAGTTGATACTAGTATGTCATATTTATGATTAATAAAATCTTCCATTATTTTTTCTAACTGATGCCCTGTCATTCTTCCATGTGCTACGCATATTCTTGCCTTAGGACAAAGTTTTTTTATCATAAGTGCGAATGATTCTATCGTGTCTATTCTGTTATAAAGGTAAAATACTTGTCCTTCTCTTTTAAGTTCTCTTTCTATTGCATTGATAACTGCATCTTCACTGAACTCTGTAACGAAAGTTTTTACAGGTATTCTATTTAATGGAGGGGTTTCTATTATACTTATATCTCTTATTCCTGTTAAAGCCATATTTAAAGTTCTAGGTATAGGCGTAGCTGAAAGAGTGAGAACATCTGTTTCTAATCTCAATTTTTTTAATGCTTCTTTATGCTTAACACCAAATCTCTGCTCTTCATCTATAACTATAAGTCCGAGATTTTTAAACTCAATATCTTTGGATAAAAGCATATGAGTTCCTACTATTAAATCGCAGGAGCCTGTTTTTAATAATTCTTTATTTTTCTTGGCTTGTTTGCTTGTAATGAATCTATTTAAAACTTCTATTCTAATAGGAAAATCTTCAAATCTTTTTTTGGCATTGTTATAATGCTGCTGTGATAATATGGTAGTAGGGCAGAGTATAGCACATTGTTTTCCTGCCATTATAGCTTTGAATACAGCTCTGAATGCCACTTCTGTTTTTCCAAATCCTACATCTCCGCATACAAGTCTGTCCATCATTTTTCCGCTTTCCATATCCTCTTTTATATCATTAATAGCTCTTAACTGATCAACCGTTTCCTCATAACGAAATGAAGCTTCAAAATCGTCCTGCCATTGAGTATCAGACCCATAAATATTTCCTCTAATATTGGATCTTATAGCATAAAGTTTTATTAATTCTCTGGCAGTAGCTAATGCATCTTCTCTTGCCTTGCTCTTTATTTTATCCCAAGCACTTCCTCCTAACAATGTTAATTTAGGAGCTTCGCCATGTCCGGATATGTATTTCTGCACGAAGTTCATTTGTTCTACAGGTATATAAAGTTTATCGCCTTTAGCATATTCTAATGTGATATAGTCTTTTTCTTTACCATTAGACATTTTTCTCGTAAGACCTAAATATTTTCCTATACCATAATTAACATGTACAGCATAATCTCCTACATTCAAATCTACAAATGTTTCTATTAAGTTTTTATTAACTTTAGGTATTTTTCTTACCTTTTTTCTCTTTCTTCCAAACACTTCCCAATCTGCTATGAATATTGTTTTCATATCATCTTTTATAAAACCTGATGATGCTTGGGTAGTTATTATATAAAAATTATTTTCATTTTGTGAATAATCTTTTTTTATTTCTTCATATTTATTATTATCTTCAAGAATTATTTCTTTATTATCTTCATTATTATCAGTATTTTCTATGCTGTTATTTATTATTTCTTTATTGTTATTATTTTCTTTATCTTCAGATACTTTTTCTTCATCTTCTATTTCATTTTCAGTTATGATTATTGGTGATAAATCCTGCATTATCTTATAAAATCTTAATGCCTGATCATTATGTCCTGTGGATAAAATAATTAAATAATCTTTTTCTCTATATTCTTTAACATAATCAAGAAAATCTGTTAATCTTGATTTAAAAGAAAGACCTTCTAAAAAGTTAAATTTATATATATCTGTATCTGTTATGAAAGGAGATATATTTATTGATTTTTTTACTATCTCAGAAAAGTAATTATTATCAATATAAAGTTTATAAATATCTCCTATTATGCTGAATATATTATCTATGTCATTAAAATTTTCTTTTATAGTATCTATAACAGTGATAAATTTATTTTTTAATTTTAAAGCATCATCAATAAATACATAACCATAATCAAAATAATCAAATATAGTTTCTAAATCGCTATAAAAAATAGGCAGTAAATTTTCACTTCCGGCGAAATATTTTCTTTTTATTATATTGTCTTTAATTTCATCATTAATATCATTACTGTTTAAAAAGTCGTTTACCGCCGAATCACTATATACAGCTTCTCTCACAGGATAAATAATGATATTTTCTGCATTTTTGAAAGATCTTCCGTCTTCTATATTGAATAATCTTATACTCTCTATTTCATCATCAAATAATTCTATTCTAATAGGATTATCATATTCCACAGAAAATATATCTACTATACTTCCTCTTACAGAAGCAGTACCTTTTTCAGCAACTTCTCTTTCTATAACATATCCTAAATCATATAATGTTAATCTTAAATTATCTAAATCTAATTTATCTCCTACATTTAAATATATAGGCAGCTTTTTCAAATCATTTCTATTTGGTAATTTTCTAGTTACAGCATTTATTGTTGTTATTATTATAGATTTTTCTTTATTTATCAATTTATACAATATATTTATTCTTTCCTGTGCTATATCAGTAATAGGGGACATTTTAGTAAAAGGAACGGTATCATAATCAGGAAAATAATAATTAGGTATATTGTAAAAATTTAAAGATTGGCTTAGAAGCATAGCATCGCTTTCATTTTCTTTGATTATTAAAATACTTTCGGTATTAAAAATAGAAGCAAAAAATAAAGAATCACTTCCGCCTTTAAGTCCTGTTATGCTTTTTGTTTTTTTTATATCGAAATTTACAAATTCTTCACTTTTTGAAAATCTTTCTATTAATTCTCTATATATTGATTCATTATTGTACATATTACTTTTACCATTTATATAATGTGTTAAAAATGTCAATATATAATAAATATTATTTTATTAAATAGCAATAGTTCATAATGAAAAGGTTTTGAAAAATTAATACAAATATAATTTTATATTATAATTAGTTTTTATGCCGAAAATAAAAAAAATATTTTTAAATAAGGTATCTTATGTTGAAATTGTATAGTATATTCATCTTATTATTTATTATAAGCTCTTGTGCCTCTAATGTTAAAGTATCTGATAGTAAATACAATAATGTATGGATAAAATCGGTTAAGGGTAAAAGCGTGCTTGCTCCTAACGGATATTTATACACATTTAAAGAAAATGGAAATGTAGAATATAAAATAAATGGTATAAAAAGAGGTACAGGAATATTTTTATATGCAGAAAGTTCTACTAATGCTTATTACTATGAAAAGATGCCTCTAAATTATGTTGCTTATGATGTAAGAGATTCTATTCCAAACAGCAATGTAAATATGCTAGTAGGCTTTATTTTGAATAATGGTATATTAGAAATGACTTCAGGCTATACAAAAGAATACAAAAAAAGATTATCCGATTGGAAAAAAAATAATTTAACAATATACAATACCTTAAGAGAAGGAAAAGATATGTCTGAATATCCTATTCCTCTAATAGAAGAGGTAGATAATTTTAATACAATAGAATTTGGAACATTAAGATGATTACTTATATATAGTAAAAATAATTTGCTTAAGTAATCATAGATAATATCGATATTGAATTTTAGAGCTATTTTACAAAGATACGGCTAATAGGTTAAAAAAAATAAAAGGTTTTTTATTGTGTATAATTCAACTATAGGATATGCTTCAAAACTTATTAAAGGAAGTATTGTATTTTCAATAATAATATTTATTTCATTATCTCAGCTTATGACTGTAACTTCTATATTCAGCTTAGTATGGAAATATGAAATATTATTAAATGAAAATATACCTTTCTTCAGAGAGTTTTCTATATACGCTTTATTTATAGGAATATTAATAATAGGGGTATTATATTCTGCAATATCCAGCTCTTATATATTTTCAAAGAACAGCAGAATGTTTTCTACTTTGCGTATATTCGGAGCTACTAAATTAGCTATAAGAAAATTAGCCATATTAATAAGTCTTTTATATCCTTTAGTATCATTTTTGATTTGTATTATAGAAATGTTAATCTTATATATAAGATATAGTTCATATATATTAACTTTAGTAGAAGTTTCAGATGTAATTAACGGAGCTTATGTAGTATTACTCTCAAATGCTGTACTAATAGTAGGCTTTATGATAGGAGCTTTTATTTCTAATTCTATACTTTTACGAAAAGATCCTTATGATGATTTGAGGGGAACACTATGAATATAAAAATAATCAATGTATCAAAGGTTTTCCCTTTGGGAGTTAATCAATTTAATGCCTGCGAAGATATTAGTTTGGACATCAATCAAGGGGATTTTATAAGTTTTGTAGGACATACAGGAAGCGGAAAAAGTACATTGCTAAGTATAATAGGTGGAATACTTAAACCTACTAGCGGAACTATATATTATGATTCTTTCAAATTAAATGGAGCTAATGAAGATGTTCTTGCAAGTTTTAGACGAGAATATTTTTCTTATATATTTCAATATCCTGTTATTATACCAACTATAAGCGTTATTGATAATATATTAATGCCTTTATCTTTTAAACATAAAATTACAGAAGAAAAAATAAATCAGACTAAGGAAAATATAGAATTATTTGCTCTTAAAGATAAAACATATTCTAAAGCATCTGATCTCTCAGGCGGTGAAATGAAAAAGGTTGCTATATTAAGAGCATTGGCTTACGGCTGTAAATGCTTAATAGCTGATGAGCCTACAAGCGATCTTGATCCTGCAAGTACAAAAACTCTTATGGAAATATTGACAACTATTAATAAACAAGGAACTAGCATCATTATGGTTACACATGCCCATAATATAGCAGCTTATGCTAATAATGTTTATGAGATGTCTAATGGTAAAATAGTTCGCTGTTTGAAATGATTTAATTGCTGTATATATGCATTTCCAAATAATGATCTAATATTACTCTATATGAATTAATGATTTTCCTTATTTCATTAATATCTAAATTCTCATATTTATATTTTGTTTCAAATCTTTTTAATTTATTTATTTTCTTTTGAACTATATCAGGAATAACATCTTCAGGAAGCCTTTTTTCACTATTAATAGAAATCCAATTACCATTTTCATCAAATGTGATAAATACTTCATTATCAAGTTCTACTTTAAAAATATTATCTATTTTTTCGATTTCTACTATTTGTGCTTTAAGAAATTTACTCTTTATAAATATTTCGGCACCATAAGGCAGTTTTATTGTAGTATCCATAATGCAACCTCAAAATAACATATTAATATTATCTATATTTTTATATTTTTAATAATTAAATTTTTTCTTTAACATTTAAGAGAAAAAATTGTATTTAATTAAAATTAAAGATTTAAGAAATAAAATAACAATTATTTCAAATATTTATAAATACTCATTTTGTTATATTATCAATATAATAAAATTTTATAAAAATGCAATTTTTTAAATTAAAAAAGCCTATATTAAAAAATATAGGCTTATAAATATTAAATTATTTTTTTTCTTCACTATCAGCAGGTACAACAGCTAAATCGCTTACCCTAGCTCCGTCAGAAATATTAACGATTTTTACACCCTTAGCATTCCTTCCAAGTTCAGGTATAGAATCAGCTTTAATCTTTATAGTCATGTCATCAGTAGTAACAACCATTATTTCATCTTTATCACCTACAGTTTTTACGCTGACAACATTTCCTGTTTTATTGTCCGGCTTAATATAAATCTGTCCTTTTCCTCCTCTTCCTTTAACATTAAACTGTTTTGAAGAAAGTCTTTTACCTATACCATTTTCTGTAATAACGATTAATGATTCTCCCTTATGTATAGCATTTCCTGATACGCAAACATCATCATCATCTAATGCAATACCTTTAACACCAGCTGCTGCTCTTCCCATTTTTCTAATCTTCTCTTCAGTGATTCTTAAAGCAAGTCCTGAAGCAGTAGTCATAATGAAATCATCTCCTGTTTGTACAGGTGAAACTGCAACTAATTCATCATTATTTTCTAATGTTAAAGCAAGTATTCCTCTTTTTTTGGCATTCTCAAGATGCTTTAATTCCATTTTCTTTATAGTACCCATTTTAGTAACCATAATAATAGACTGTTTAGGATCAAACTCTGATACTGTAAAGTAGCTTGTAATTTTTTCTTCAGGTGCTAAATTAAGTATAAATTTAATACTTTTACCCTGAGATATCTTACTTAAAGCAGGTATTTCATGCACCTTCATCCAGAAAGCCTTACCTCTATCTGTGAATATAAATAAATAGTCTTTAGTAGAAGCAACAAATAGATGTTCTATATAGTGTTCGCCTTGAGATTTTCCGCCCTGAACACCTACACCGCCTCTGCCTTGTGTACGATAGCTTGAAGCTGGCACTCTTTTAATGAATCCCTGAGTAGTTATAGATACTGCTACATCTTCATCATGTATCAAATCTTCTTCATCTATTTCAGTATCATTAGTTTTTCCTATTATCTCGCTTCTTCTGTCATCACCATATTTTTCTGCTATTTTTTTAAGCTCATCTTTAATAACAGCAAGTATTTTTTCTGGGTGGGCAAGCAAGTCCTCACAATAAGCTATAAATTCTCTTAATTGCTGTAATTCCTGTTCTATTTTTAATTTTTCTAAAGCAGTTAAGCGTTTGAGAGGCATGTCAAGTATAGCCTGAGCCTGTTTTTCTGAAAGTTTGAATCTGTTCATAAGAGTGGTTCTTGCAGCATCAGTATTTTCGCTTTCTCTTATTATTCTTATAACCTCTTCAATATTAGCCTGAGCTATTAGTAAGCCTTCTAATATATGAGCTTTAGCCCTGGCTTGATTCAAATCATATTCTGTTCTTTTTGTGATAACCTCAACTCTGTGGTCAACAAAATATTTTATAAGCTCTTTTAAATTTAAAACTTTAGGTTCGCCATTAACTAATGCAAGATTTATTATACCGAAAGTAGTTTCCAAATCAGTATGCTTCCATAACTGATTAAGCACTATTTGTGTGGCAACACCTTTTTTAAGTTCTATTATAAGACGAATACCTGCTCTGTTGCTTGATTCATCTCTAATATCTGCTACACCTTCAATTTTGCCTTGTTTTACTAATTCAGCTATTTTTTCATGAAGAGTAGTTTTTACAACTCCGTAAGGAAGCTCTTTAACTACTATAGCCTCTCTGTCTTTCTTAGTTTCTTCTACTTCAAGTCTGGCTCTTAGCTTTATTCGTCCTTTTCCTGTAGTATAAGCCTCTTTAATACCCTCTTTACCATATATAATACCAGCAGTAGGGAAGTCAGGACCTTGTACATAACGCATCAAATCTTTAATTTCTGCATCCTGATGATCTATATAATAAACTATAGCATTTACAACCTCTTTTAAGTTATGAGGCGGCATATTAGTAGCCATACCAATAGCAATACCCATACTTCCATTGACTAAAAGCTGAGGGACTGTAGCAGGAAGTACAGAAGGTTCAGTTCTGGAATCATCGAAGTTCGGTACGAATTTAACAGTTTCTTTTTCTATATCATTAAGCATTTCTTCTGCAAAACGAGTCATTCTTGCTTCAGTATAACGCATTGCAGCAGGAGGGTCATCATCTATAGAACCAAAATTACCCTGTCCGTCTACAAGTAAATAACGCATAGAGAAATCCTGTGCCATTCTTACCATAGTTCCGTAAACTGCAGCATCTCCATGCGGGTGATAACGAGCCAAAACTTCTCCTACTGTAGCAGCCGATTTCTTGTACGGCTTGTCATGGGTAAGATTAGCATCATACATAGCATATAAGATTCTTCTATGAACAGGTTTTAAACCATCTCTTACATCAGGTAATGCCCTAGATACGATAACGCTCATAGCATAAGTTAAATAAGATTCTCTTAATTCATTTTCTATTGAAATATGATCTACTCTTTTTAAGATATCTTTTGTCAGTGTGGAATATTGTCTTTCTTCTGAATTATCTTCTTTATTCTTTTTTACTGCCATATATTTATATCCTTAAAAAATATTCGTACAATTATAACATTTTATGATAAAATTATCAATATACAAAATGATACTATAATATAGAAGAAAATATATGATTTATATATAACTATTATAATAATATATTTTATTTCTGAAAATATAGTATCAGATATTATAAATTAAAAGTGTTAAAGACTAAATTTATTTTAAATAATCTTCTCTTCCTATTACCCTAGCTAAATGATATATCATAGTCTGACGCTGAACAGGCTTTACAATATATCCGTCTACTTTTAATTTTAAGAACTCCATTAATACGCCTTTATTTGCATAAGAAGTAACAACTATTATCTTGGAGTCTATATTCAATGCTCTAATCCTTTTAAGCAAATCAATTCCATTCATCTGCGGCATTTCAAAATCCGTCATTATTATATCCGGTTTATCTTCTGCTTCTCTAAGTTTTGTTAAAGCATCCATAGCACCGTCAGCTTCCAATATTACATCAAAGTTTTCAGATAATAATATCTTTCTTTCAGCTATCCTTATAGTACTAGAATCATCTATAATCATTACTTTATATGGTTTTCCTGTTTTAGTATTATATCCTAATGGTGAAGTTGACATAAAAATACCTCATAAAAGTTATATCCTTATAATTTATAATAATTATAGATATTGTCAATTATTTTTTATTATATATTGTGCTGTATATTTGATTTTTATATTTTTTTTGTTATTATAAATAGATGAATATATCAGTAAAACTGCATAATTTATTAAAAGAAGAAAAAAGCGAACTTGACGCTTCATACAAAATAGAAAAAAATAAAGATAATATCATAATAATTTCTAAAAATGGAAGAGCTTTACATAGTAAATATAATATTAATAATGAATGCAAAAGAGCTTTAGAAAATATAAATAAAAATAAAAATCTTCTCATAATATATGGATATGGATTAGGATATACTTTAAAATATTTGATTGAAAATATTGATAATTATTTTAATAAAGAAATCATAAAAACTCTTAAAATAATAGTTGTTATAGAAGATGTGGCAGTTTTTAAATATTCTTATTATAATATATACAATACGGATAATAAGAATATATTTTTTGTATATAAAGATGACAGTATTGATTATATAAATAAAATCATTGATTATAAAAGCATAAATGGTATTAATTTGGTTCTTCTTCCATCGCTTACAAAAGAAGAAAAGGATAATGCTAATATATTTTATACTCAGATATTAAATATAATGGAAAAAGAAATATCAAATATATTTACTAATATGTATTTTGAGAATATATGGACTAAGAATATAATATTTAATAGTGAGTATATAAAAAAATCATCAGATATAATTCATTTTAAAGATGCATTTAAAGGCTTAAAGGCATTGCTTATATGTCCCGGTCCTACATTGAAGCATAGTATAGATATAATAAAAAAAGAAAGAGAAAATTTCTTTATTATATGCGTTGATACTAGTTACAGTGTGTTATGTAAACATGGTATAATTCCTGATTTTGTAATTACTGTAGACGGAGGTTTTTTTAATTCTTTAGATTTTGTGTATGAAAACAGGGAGTTTCCTTATTTAGTTATGGATATAGCGGCAAATAAAATAATACCTAGAAATATAAATGCTGATATTATAAGATTCACTTCTTCTGAAAATTTAGGAATAATAAAATATATACAAGATTTCACCAAATTATCATACCTTACTACTTCAAGCACCGTGGCAACAACTATGATAGATTTTGCTCATTATATTGGTTTAGATGAAGTATTATTAATAGGTTTTGACAATAGCTATCCTTTTTATGAGAGGCATATTAAACATGCTCTTTCTTATGAATATATGGTGAATAAAACTAATAAATTAAAAACTTATGAATCATATTATTTTAATACTATAAGAAATAATACGAATATAGATAATTATCCGCCTACAGAATTTGTATTTGAAAGTCAGATGGAATATTTTAATGAATTCAAAGATAAATATTCAAATATGAAAATAAAGAGAATCACTAAAGAAGCTGTGAAAATGGATTCTATAGAAGAGGGCAGCATAGAAAATTTTTCTATTGATAATATAAGAAGTAAAGCATTAAATATAGCTAATAGCATATATAAAAAAGATAATGATACTGATATAAAAAAAGCGTATATAGAATTAAAAAGTACATTAGAAGAATTTAGAAATATTTTGTCAAATATATATAACAATATAAATAATAATTTAAATAATATAGATAATTTATATTATGAAACGATTAATCTTGTAAAAGAATATCAAAAAAAAGCAAGCATACTGCAAACTATTTTATCAGCAACTATACTTATGTGCGAAAGGGGAGAAAGAGAGACGAGAGAAAAATTAATATTTCTTATTGCTGAAAGTTTGAGAAATGTGAATTACTTTTTTACTAGAATATCTTTAATTATAGAAAAATTATAATAATTATAAAGTGAATATAAAATGAAAATTATTTATGAAGATGATTATTTCATTGCCATTGATAAAGAAGCAGGTATTGAGGCGGATAGTAATTTGATAAATATAATAAAAAAAGAATATAATCATATTGATAGTTTATATTTAGTTCATAGAATAGATAAATTTACTTCAGGAATACTTATTCTTGCTAGAGATGAGAAAACTAAAAAATATTTTGAAGAATCTTTTAAAAATAAAACCATTAATAAAGTGTATCATGCCATAGTTCAGGGAAGAGTGAAAAAAGATAATGGTACAATAGATGTATCAATAGGAATTGATAAAAAAAATCCTAATAAAAGAATACCTCTCTCAGTAAAAGACGGAGGAGAATCAGCAGTAACTCATTATAAAGTTCTAAAAATATTAAATGAACATACTTTACTTGAATTAAAACCTTTAACAGGCAGAACGCATCAGATAAGAGTGCATCTTTCATATATAGGACATCCAATAATAGGAGACAAAATATATTCAAAAAATGCTGATATTTATAAAATGAAAGGTTTTGCTTTAATAGCAAAAGAGGTTGATTTTGTTCACCCTATCACAAAAAAAGATATAAAGATAGATATAAAATATAATAAAGAGTTTTTAATTAGGCTTAAGCTCCTTGAAAGGGTTAAAAAATAAAATTATTCATTTTTTTTATTGACTTTTTTTCTAATAATTTATATATTTTCTTAAATAATAAAAGATTATATTTAATTTTTATTAAAATTAATAAATAATAGAAGGAGTAAAAAATGACAGTTACATTTCAAGGTGCAACACAAACTTTAGAAGGTGCTCAATTAACAGTTGGAGCTAAAGCTTTAGATTTTACAGTAGTAAAAACAGATTTAAGTCCATGGTCTTTAAAAGATGCAGGTGATACAGTAAAAATCATATCTTCTGTACCATCTTTAGATACACCTGTATGCGATGTACAAACTAAAAGATTCAACAAAGAAGCTGCTTCTTTAAAAGGAGTAACAGTAGTAACAGTATCTGTTGACTTACCATTCGCTCAAGCTAGATGGTGTGCTGCTGCTAATGCTTCTTCTCATATCGTAGCTTCTGACTACAATCAAAAAGATTTCGGAAGAAAATTCGGTACTTTATTAAAAGAATTACAACTTTTAACTCGTGCTGTATTTGTACTTGATAAAGACAATACTGTTAAATATGTACAATATGTTCCAGAAATCACTAATGAACCAGATTATGATGCTGCTTTAAATGCTGCTAAAGCTCTTTTATAATTTATAGTTAGAGTAATTTCAAGGCATATTCTATTATTATAGAGTATGCCTTTTTTATTTGCATATATAGACAAATTAATTTATAATTTTATAATAAATAATTTATACTTATAAAAATTTACGGAGGAATAATGAGTATATATGATTACACTGTAAAAGATGCTGAAGGCAAGGATGTTAAATTAAAAAAATATGAAGGCAAAGTTTTATTAATAGTAAATACTGCCACAAAATGCGGATTTACAAAGCAGTATCCGGCATTGCAAGATTTATATAAAAAATATAAAAAAGAAGGTTTTGAAATATTGGATTTCCCTTGCAATCAATTCGGAGGTCAGGCTAAAGAACCTATTGAAGAGATTGCCGAGTTTAGGAAAGAAAAATTCGGTATTACTTTCAAACTATTTGATAAAGTAAAAGTTAATAGTAAAAATGCGGATCCTTTATTTGTTTATTTGAAAGCAGAAAAACCTACAGAAGAAGGCGTTGAAAAAATAAGATGGAACTTCGGTAAGTTCTTAATAGACAGACAAGGAAATATAGTAGGACGATATGATCCTAGAGTAAAACCTGAAGAGCTTGATGAGATAGTAGGAGAACTTCTTAAAAAATAATAAAAAATTAAGAGCTTTTATATATTGTTGTATATAGAAGCTCTTTTTATTTTTTTAATAAATTCAGGTATATACTTATTATAGTTTTTCTATTTCTTTATTTATATATAAAAAATTTGTTCACTAAAAGTATCTGACAAGTAAACTTGCCAGATGTTCACAAATTTTTTATTTCTTCTATACTTAATCCTGTATTTTCACTTATAATTTTTATATCTATGCCTGCATTTTTAAAGCTTTTAGCTATAGATATTTGCTGTTCTTTTTTACCTTGTTCTATACCTTCTTCAATTCCTAATTTTCTTTCTTCTTCAAGCATTATTTGATTACCATATAAATACGCTTCTCTTTTATCGTATTCATTCATCATTAATCTATTTTTAATAAAGTTATTGTATCTTTT
Source organism: Brachyspira hampsonii (assembly GCF_001746205.1). Taxonomy (NCBI): domain Bacteria; kingdom Pseudomonadati; phylum Spirochaetota; class Spirochaetia; order Brachyspirales; family Brachyspiraceae; genus Brachyspira; species Brachyspira hampsonii. Next base: position 772 of record NZ_MDCO01000006.1, on the reverse strand, counting down.
TTGTACTTCTTCCATTATAGGTTTTTCTTTTACTAGATCAGACATAATAAACTCCTTATTATCTTTTTCTTTCATTGTAAAAAATTTAAGCCAACAGTTTAAATCGGGCTGTAATAAATTATATTGAAATTTTTTGATTTCAATTATATGAATTTGTAAATGGGGCAAAGCCAACCTTCGGTGCCGTTAATAGTCTATCATTAACTGTATCATAAATCATATAGCATGAATGAATATTATTTGAATCATCTAAATTGAAATTAAGTAAATTTATGCTAATTACAGGAGTTAAAGTATCGTATTTTTCTCCATGTTTTAATAATTTACTATAATTTGAAGCCCAATAATATAATATGCGTTCTGGAAATCTTGAATTACCTTGTAACTGTATTTTCTTCTTCATTATTAATTATCTCTTCTTCTGTTCTTCATGAGATTCTTCGATATCTTCTTCTACTTTTTCTTCTTGAGGTTCCGATATATCTTCTTTCAATTCTTCTTCTTGAGATTCTGAAGTTATTTCTTCTGTATTTGTTTCCTCTGATGATTCCTCTTGCAATTCTTCTTTCGATTCAATATTATCTGAAGAATTGGATAAATAACTTTGATATAATTCTTTTTCTTCTTCCGTTAAATCTTCTGATGAACTATCTACTTTATCCAAATAGCCTTCTATCATAGATTTATCTTCTTCTGTCAGATCTTCTTCATTATTAATTATCTCTTCTTCTGATTCTTCATGAGATTCTTCGATATCTTCCACAATGGAATA